>JAEWVV010000177.1 GCA_023458995.1 Bacillota bacterium | reverse complement strand
GGTCCTTTCATGCCCAAAGGATCTCAAATATCAGGTTTAGTCCACTTTCAATTAGAAGAAGGACGTTTGGGCATGTTTAATACACTAAGAGCACTCAAAGTGCTCCAATACTACCGCTATCCACTCTATGAAAAACTTATTGGTTTAGAGGTTTAAATAAAGGAAAAATGATGAAACACAAAAAAAATGAATCGCTTAACTTATATAATACAAATCCAGATACGAAAGCCTACATTGTCGAAGTCTCATTAGATGATTACAGTGAACTCTTTAATGGGTGGGATGCATCACCCTTAAGACGTAAGGACTTAGAGCCTGAACTGATGGATTATCTTGAGCAAGCAGCAACCGAAATCCCGATTAGTGAAAAATTAGAACTCTGTTTCTATATGCCTAAAGAAAAAAGAGATTTAGATAAAGAGTTTAGAAGTATTACATCGATTATGAATAACTTTAAAGTGGTGATGTCGGTTATCCAAAAAGGACTCCAAAGAAACTACAGAAGACTTGCAGTCTATGTTGTCGTCTCATTAATCCTTTTAAGTGGAGCTTATCTTTTAAGAAATGTGACACACATTTCGCTGCTTATAAACATCATGATTGAAGGCTTCTTTATTGGAGGTTGGTTTCTCTTATGGGAAGCATTCTCACTTTTCTTTTTCGATACCCATGAAATTAAAATCAGAAGACGTATATTCGACCGCTTCTTAACATCAGATATCTACTTTAAAGATACAAAGGAGTAATAGCATATGGTTCATTTTACGGTTATAGCAGTTTTGTTAGCAGTAATCTATATTGTAGTAGAAATAAAAGAAAAACCGCTTTTAGCGCTTTTTATGAAGGGTTTAGCGAGTTTAGCGTTTATTCTGCTTGGTGTGTCCTCTTTTGTTCTTGTTAGAAATTTACCTACCTATGCAAGCTGGATTATTTTAGGTCTCGCAAGTGGGATGCTTGGTGATGTTTTATTAGCACTAAGACCCCTAAGACCTAAGGAAGAAGATAAAAAGATAATCGTCTTTGGGATTATCGCATTTAGCTTAGGACATATCTTTTATTTAATTGGTTTAGGCTCTATGAATAGTCTTCATATCACAGGATTCATTGTTGGTGTGATTGCATTAGTGTTCATTGTCTTATCAAGTCTGCTCATGAAGTTTAAGATGGGCATCGCAAGATACCCATCTTATTTCTACGCATTTCTTATTTTCTTGATGGTTGGACAAACGGTTTATCTGTTGTTTAGAAATGGTCATACCTCACCATATCTACCATTTATGGTAGGTGCAATCCTCTTTGGTGTATCAGATCTTATTTTAGCACCTATTTATTATGCAGGTGATAAACATAAGTTCATGGTTGTCTTAAATTTAGTTACTTATTACGCGGCACAGATCTTAATCGCGTTATCACTTTATTTTTTCTAGGAGTTTTTATGATCTATGACTGTATCATTCATGACAAATTGCTTCAAACAGATGAAATCAAAGGAGCAGTCGTAAACTTAAAGCTCCAGGGATTTTATCACGGAGAAGAAAACCACGATTTACCCAATTATAGTTTTTTTATCATGCTTGGTGATCAAAGAATAGGTTGTATTACCTTAAGATTAGGATATAACGAGAGTACTGAAATCCATGGTCATATCGGGTATACCATCGATGAGGGATACCGTGGATATGGATATAGTTATTATGCATTAGAACTGATCTTAAGGCTTGCTAAAGATCATGGGTATTCTAAATTACTTGTTACATGTGATCCAAACAATATGAGTTCCATTAAATCAGTGATGAAAATTGGAGGGATCCTTTTGAAAGAGAACGTCGAAGTCCCTAAAGATCATATTTATTATGTCTTAGGGATTAAACACTTAAATCAATATCAAATTCCGATCACTTAAAGATAAACAGTATCTGCTGTTTATTCTTTTTATAATAGGGGTAAATTAATCATCTAAATTTGTTTTTGATGAGTATCTAAAAACTGAAATGAAAGAATTATGAAAGAATAAATAGTGTAAAATAAAGAGAAATAGACAGATTAAATGGGGGTTATTTATCGAATTGTGATTCGGATCACTTGTTAGGATAAGTTATCTCTTTTTATCTTAGTTAAGATTGTTGAGGGTTATTGCTTTATAACCTATTACCTAAAAAGCATGATAATATATTAAAAAACAAGCAAATATAAAATGTGGTAGCGTTTACACAATGCATCATTAATTAAAATTTATCTCATTTTTCATCTATAATACATATACGTAGTGTAACTGGGGAGGTACGGATTTTGTATAACATACTCATATTAAGTGAATTTATAGAACCGTTTAATGAACTAAGTGAATTGCTAAAAAAACAAGCCTATAATGTTTGTCATCTGTCATGCACAAATGTCGATACAAGCATCCATGATTTAAAGCGTTTTGATTTTGTGTTACTTCATCTAGGTCATGATGAAGCACTCAATGAATCCAATATTCAAATGATTAAAGAACACTCTTTATGTCCACTTTATGTTTTCTCAAGTGGACATACACCAGAAGAGGTTGCACAAATATTAAAAGTTGGATCAGAAGGTCATATTGATATTCCTTTTCATGCAGATGTTGTTTGTGCACGTATCCATGCAGTATTTAGATACGTTCATCAAATCATAAAAGGAATACCTAGTGTACTTAAATATGGAAACTTAGTATTATATCTGGATAACAGAGAAATCTATTTAAATAACAAATATATCTCATTAACCAATGTTGAATCTAAGATTCTTCAAATTCTTTTGGAGCATAAAGAAACGGTTGTATCAAAGGATAAGATTATTCAATTTGTATGGGATGAAGATCAATCAGCAACCGATAATGCCTTAGGTATCCATATTACACGTTTAAGAAAAAAGATGAGTAGTGATCAGGATATAGAGATGATTGAAACAATCTGGGGTTTGGGTTACAGATTAAATATGAAGGCGTTTGAATAGTTTGATTAAAGATGTGATCAAACGAGTTTGTTCAAAGGATTGTCGTTTTGTTATTCTTGTGATATCCTATACATAACAATGTATAAAATACTTCACTATTTTCTAACGCTAAAAAAGATTTAAATGATTTCAAATGTTGTATACTAATAATAAGTAAGAAATATGAAAGTATTTCGGGGTATCTATGAAAAAAACTAAGCTAAACCGTTTTTTCTATATTGCTAAATACATGTTCTTTGATATACTCATGATTGCGCTTACGTATTTAATCGCGATTTTTATGTTTATGGTAATTGAAGTACCTGTAAAATATGAGGAGTTATGGATTGCGATACCAGGAATCATCGTTTATAAGATGATTGTTTTTTATGTAGCAGGCTTATACAGAATGTTAGAAAACCATATTGGTTTTGAAGATGTTATTAAAATTTCGATTGTAACAGTAGTTACAAACGTCATTCTTGTACTCTTTATTGCAGTTACGAAAACAGAGTTTATGTATAAATCAGCCTATTTCTTTATTACGGTTGCTGAAGTAGGTTTAATAACATTACCAAGGGTTGCCAATCGTATTATCATGTACGTTAAAACCAATTTAGAGTGGAGACAAGCCCTAGGTAAGAGAACATTAATTGTTGGTGCTGGTTCAGCAGGTGAAATTGTTGTTAAAGAAATTATTCGTAATAAAGATTTAAATAATATTCCCGTAGCGTTTCTTGATGATAACGAAGAAAAAATTGGAAAAAGACTCATGGGAATTAAGATTGTTGGTCCAGTGAGCGCAATTAAATATTACATCGATGCATATCGAGCTGAGGAAGTGATTGTTGCGATTAACAATTATCCGAAAGCTGCTTTAGCAGAACTTGTAGAATTAGTTTCAGAAAAGAAAGTCAAAATGAAAAGACTTTTAAGTATGAGTGATGTTGGTGATGAGAAACCAACCATTATTGATGTTAAAATTGAAGATTTATTAAACAGGGATGAAATTAAACTTGATAATACAGGTATTACTGAGTTTATTAAAGATAAAGTAGTATTAGTTACCGGTGGTGGTGGATCGATTGGTAGTGAACTCTGTAGACAAATTGCAGACTTTAGTCCTAAACATTTAGTGATTTTTGATATCTATGAAAATAATGCATATGATATCCAACAAGAACTTCTTAGAAAGTTCAG
>JAEWVV010000176.1 GCA_023458995.1 Bacillota bacterium | reverse complement strand
GTTTCTTTCATCATCCAAACGGATTGATTAAAGTTTTTTATAATACCTGAAGTGAAAAGCATACCTTCAGTTTTAACACCATATGCATCTGAAACAAACGCAGGCTTTAAGGTTCTTGGTTGATCGTATAATGCAATAACTGACATATCATAATAAATATGTGTACGTGTGTTTGCAGAGTGTAAGAAATAACCAATCACACCACCAGCACCTGTATTGGCTGAAACTAAACCTGAACTATATGAATAACTAACTGTTGAGAAACGGTCACTTGAACTATTGTGATAAACGTAACCCACTAATCCGCCTGCATAAGAAGTAGCTAGAATTTCACCTGAGTTATAGGTGTTGGTAATGACAACTGCCCCACCACTACCATGAATGTAACCTGCAATACCACCTGCATGTGAACCACTTGCAACCACTTTGGCATCGTTATAAGCAACTTTCACATCACCCATTAAAACATAACCAACAATACCACCAACATAGTTCGTACCCGTAATGGTTGCTAAATTAAAAACATTTTCAATCGTTCCTGAATGTTGGTATCCAACGATACCACCAGTATGGTTGGTACCACCTACTACACTACCTGTAACAGATAAGTTACTAATCTTACCTTGACCAAAATAACCAAATAAACCGGTAAAATCAACACTTCTATTAATCGAAAGATTAAAGACTGCATTATTCCCATCAAATGAACCATAGAATGGTTTTGTATTTGTACCAATGGGTGTAAAGTTACCTAAATCAAATGAAGTGATACCATCATTTACTTTAAAGTAGAATCCTAAATAGGTATTTCCAGCATTGATCATCGCTTTTAAATCTTCTAAGTCTTGGTTTGTACGAATAAGGAATGGCATATCTAGCGTTCCTAGACCATCACCAACCTCAACTTTAACAGAATTGGTTGAACGCGTATTAACTGTACTTAGTGGGTGATCTGTAAATAAAGGTAACTGTGGATAATAACCATAGGTATCATCTTTATCTGTAAATACATAACCACTCGTTAGTCTATTTTCCATGTAATCACTAATAAACTGACCTGTCGTAATACCAAAGATGTTATTTGCAGTGACAGGATCTGTTGATGGTTTTGTATTTGCTGGTTTATCGTAATTAACAATCACTGTAATATCATAATAGAGATGAAGTCTTGTATTGGCTGATGCAGTATAAGATCCAATGACCCCACCTGCACCTGTACCTGATGAAGCTGAAACTTTCCCTGCACTATAGGAATAACTGATCGTTGAATAACGGTCACTGCTATAGTAATGATAAACACTACCTACAATACCACCTACATAAGTTGTACCTGTGATTTCTCCACGGTTATATGTATTGGTAATCGTTGCATTTCCTACTGTACCAGCGACATAACCAACGATACCACCAATATGGCTTGTCCCATGAACGCTTGCTGTATTGTATACATTATTAACCGTACCACCTTGGATATAACCTAAGATTGAACCAACATGATTACGTCCATTAACGCTACCTGAGACCGATAAGTTTTTAATCTCAGATGTCTTATAACTCATAAAACCAAAAAGGCCTTGATAATCGAGGCTTGGATTATTGACACTTAAATTGAAGTTAACACCATTTCCATCAAATATTCCCTGGAATGGATACGTTGAATTTCCAATAGGTGTAAAACTTGGTAACATAATTTCACTAATATTCTCATCTACTTTAAAGTAGTAATCCGTGTAGATATTACCTTTATTCACTCTTCTTGATAACTCCGTCATATCAAATGCGTTTTTAATCAAGAAGGGATAGAGGGAAGTACCTGTACCATAAGAAATATCTTTTTGAACAGATTGCAACGAACTACTTCTAACAAAACTACTTGTACTACTTGAAAATACTTTTAATTCTGGATAATAAGCAGTATCTCCACTTATTGCTTTGGATTGCCAAATGGTGTTATCAAAACCTGTGATAATTCCAGTTGATAAAATAAGACTATCTGATTTAACACCATAAGCATCGGTGACAAATTCAGGCTTTCTTGTTTTAGGTTGATCGTAGAATGCAATGACTGACATATCGTAATAAATACGTGTTCTTGTATTTGCAGATGCTGTAAACGATCCAATCACACCACCAGCATTCGTATTCGCTGATACTAAACCAGCACTATACGCATCAGAAATCGTGTTATAACGATCGCTTGAATAATAATGGTAAACACTACCTACTAAGCCACCAGCGTTTGTTGTAGCAATAATCTCACCACGGTTATAAACGTTTTTAATGAGTGTTGAACCACCATTACCATGGGTATAACCTGTAATACCACCAGCATGTGATCCTGATGCAGTGACTGATCCATTGTTAAATGATTTTTGAATGTAACCATAATACATATAACCAGAAATACCACCAACGTAGTTAACACCGTTAATGGTTGCAAGGTTATAAACATTTTCAATTGTACCTGTATATAAGTAACCTAGGATACCACCGGTAAAGTTAGTACCACCCGTAACACTACCTGATACCGATAAATTACGAATAGAACCTTTATCAAGATATCCAAATAAGCCTGTATAATCAGAGACTCTAGAGATTGTAACGTTAAAGTTAACACCATCGCCATCAAAATGTCCTCTAAATGGTTTCGTATTTGATCCAATCGGGATAAAATTGCCTAAGTTGATGGTTCCAACTGAAGCTACTGATTTAAAGTAAACACCAGCAAAGTCATTGCCGGCTTGTACTGCGGATGATATATCATTAAGGTCAGATGCTTTCGTAATGATATAAGGATTCTCTTGTGTACCTGCTCCACCGAAATCAAATGCCATGATTTCAGTTGATGGGTCTTTTCTTGTAAAAGCATCAGTCATAAAATCAGTATCTAATACCGAACTACTGACTGGCTCTTCTTTCTCTAGTTGTATGATATGTTGTGCTTGGAGTTTGTCTGGTATTAAACTGATTGCCATTACAAGGAGCAAGATGATTGTTAATGCTTTTTTAATCATTAGATGTCCCCTATGGTTTTAATTTCAGTATGTGTTTTCTAACTCTTTACTAACGTGCTATTTTTTTAAGTAAAATGAAGATGATGACTAATCCCGTGATGAAGAAGAGAAAGTATCCAATACTTTGATCAAAGAGGACACCTTGGTCTATTAGAATAATGAATTCTAATGGTATATTCACCAAACTTGAGAGTAATAATAAAATGGATGCTATAGGTAAGCCAAAGATAAGCGATATAAATGTAGGTAGTAACATCAGTGATGCTGCTTCAAATCCTTTTGTGAAATAAAAGAGTAAGAAGGTAGAAAGTGTTAAAACGATTAATTTACCACCATCTGTATTTCCTTTTGTTTTTCCAGCAAGTAGATATGAAAAGATCATCAAGATGAAGTAGATAAAGATAATTGCATAAAGAATTGTTTTAAGACCGACTGTATCTTGAAAAGTCATTGTCTTTAAATCAAACGATAGAATCTCAAGTAGTGATCTTCTACCAACTGCAAAGTATCCGACAAGAAATGTAACAACATGACTTGTAAATAACTTTTTATTAACCAGTAAGATAATGATTGCTACAAAGATTAATACAGCAGGTAGAAATCCCTGTAAGAAATAGATTAAACCGATTCTTCCTGGGTATCTAGATACTAAGTAGTATATAGCAAGTACGCCTAGAATGAGAATTTGAATTATGTTAGGAATTATATCTTTAAACTTTTTCATCGTGTTCTCCCTTGGTGTCACACTTAACTTTTACTTAATGATTTATTATTTACATTTGTACATTTCTCTACAAATTCATCATCATTATACATGACATACATTACTTTTTTGTAAACCGTTTCTTAAGTATTTCTTAAGTTAGGATATAAAACTTAACAATCGATGCAAAACTCTTTACAAATAGAAAAAACCAACAAAATGTTGGTCTTTTGAGTGGCTAATCTATGATTAATTATTTTAATACATCTTTGATGACACGGTGAAAGTTCTTATATGCAATCTTATCAATATCTTCCTTTGAATACCCCAAATTCTTTAGTTCAATTAAGATATTAGTTGCCTCAGCAATCGTCTCTAATCCTAAGACACCTGTAGAATGATGTCCCTCATAGAGATAGTAACACACATCAAGTCCTAAACCGACATGATCAATACCAATTGTTTTAACAATATAATCGATATGTTTAGCAAGATGTGAAACAGTTTGATTGTTTTTATCATTTGAGATAAAACTAGCTACAGCACATACACCAATTACTCCGTTATGATCTTTGATCATCTGAAGTTGTTCATCGGTATAATTTCTTGGGTGGCTACAAAGCTTTTTAGCATTCCCATGGGATACGATTAAAGGTCCTTTAACGTATTCCATGATCTCTTTAAATGTCTTCTCACCAGCATGTGATAAATCGATTAACATATGATGCTCTAGCATGATGGATAGTAATTTTCTACCCTTTTCTGTTAAACCTTCTGATGGCTTTGATATGCCATTGGCATAGTCATTAGATTCGTTCCAAGTTAAGCTAGCATGTCTTAATCCCTTATGGTACAAACCAATCATATCTTCTGGATTACTTAAATATTTTAATCCTTCAACACCAAGGACAACACCTATTTTACCATCTAGACTCGCTTGTTCTAACTCATCATAATTATGACAAATCGATACAATATCAGAACTTCTTTTTAGTTCAGCAATTGCTACATCAAATAGCTCATTAAAATACTGATTGGATCCTGTATTTGGATCTGTCCAGTTAACAAAAATACTTTGTTTAATTCCTGATTTTAGATATAAAGGATGGTGTTTTGTTCTAAAAACATCTTTTTTACCTTTTAATGTTTCTTCATAGATATCCGTTAGAATATCACCATGTGCATCAAATATCATTTCATCACCTGATTTCACTTATGTTTCATGTGTTCTTTAATCTCTTTGATGATTTAGACTGTTTTTCTACTTGTTACAGATAACCACCACACATTCGGTTTGTACTATTTATATTGATCCGAGTAGCTGTAATGTCTGTTTTATAACTGTATTGATTCATCCTGCGACATCCGTATGTAATTATAAAAATGATGCATAAATATTATTACAGTGTGCAACTA
>JAEWVV010000175.1 GCA_023458995.1 Bacillota bacterium | reverse complement strand
CATAAAGTGTTTAAACGTCAGGATGATGACATTATCTTAGAAGTACCAATTACGGTCACACAGGCTGTTTTAGGTACCAATATTGATATTCCAACGATCTATGGCGATGTTAACTTAAAGATTCCTGCAGGTATTGAACATGGTACTGTTCTTCGAATGAGAGAAAAGGGTATCGCAAATGTTAGATCAAAACGTAAAGGTGATCAACAGGTCATCGTTGAGATCAAAGTACCTAAGAATATTAGCCAACAAGAGAAAAAACTCTATGAGCAATTAGAAAAACTCGAATCCAATGAAAAGGAAACGAGCTGGCAGAAATTTAAGAACTTATTTAAAAATTAGGGAGATCAGCTGATCTCCCATTTTTTTATGTTTATGTTATTTTTTTGGTGGCAATGGGAAGAAGACAGATGTCTTTTTCGCATAGGTTTGAAAAGCTTCATTATCTTTATATTTCTTTTCTAAGAGGGGGACTCCAGAGACGAAAACCAGTAGATAATTGATGAATGCTGGTCCAATGAGACCAATTAAACTAAAGACATTTAAGGTACTTAAACCAATAATACCAATGGCCCACCACATGAGCGCTTCACCGAAGTAATTAGGGTGACGGGTATATTTCCATAAACCTGTCTGCAGGATCTTACCTTTATTCTCAGGATTTGATTTAAACTTTTTAAGTTGTGCATCACCAACCGCTTCAAAGTAGAAACCGATAAACCATAGGAGAACACCAAATCCTAAGATGAGATAACCAAGAAGGTCTAATTCGACATCGATATAAGCAGAAATTTGAATCGGTAGTGATACGATAAGTAGAAATGTCATTTGAAGCATGAAAACAATGAAATAAGCTTTAACATGGACGTTTGTTTTCCATTTGTTTCTCATGTTGACATATCTAAAATCTTCTGGTTTACTCCAATTTCTAAGTCCGATATAGAAGAAAAGTCGGAGACCCCAAATGAGAACAAGGCCAGTAATCACAAGTTGATAAATGTTATATGTGCCGTAGGTGATAAGGGATGTCACTGCAACAACGACAAAGCCTAAACCCCATGCCATATCAGCTAAACCGTTATTCTTTTTAATTTGAGCTACGACATAAGCAATATTAAAGAAGACAAATAAAGCGAGAATCGGAATCCAAATCATAATTGATCCTTTCTGATATACGCGATTGCTACTGTGCCGATACCAGCGTTCATTGCAACCACTGTTGATATATCCATAACATATTCAGGTTCCATACCTATAAGTTTGGTATATTTCTTTTGGTAATCGTTAGCACGGTCTAATGCATTCGCGTGTACGATTGCATAAGATTCGATGCCATAGGTTTCAACAATTTCTTTGATGTGCTGATAAATCTTTTTATCTGCAGAATCAATCGATAAAGCTTTCGCAAATATGATACCTGCACCTTCTTCATTAATAGAAATCACAGGTTTTAAGTGCATAAGGTTCGCAAGTCTTCCAGATAACTTTGTTAAGCGTCCGGATTTAATCATGTATTTTAAGACTTTAACGCTGACTAGGATTTTAGATTTAGCGGTGATTTCATTCATTTCTGAAATGATTTCATCGATTGATTTACCTTGTTCAATCAGTTTAGCAGCCTTTAAGACAATTAGACCTTCAGCACCAGAGTTTTGTTTACTGTTGATGACTTGAATATTATGGTTTTTAAACTTCTTAGCGGCTTCAGTAAATGAATGATAGGTTCCACTCATCTTATCTGATACGGTAACAACTAAAATATCTTTATAATAGGTTGTTAAGAATGAGAAGAAGTTTTCTAATGTTTTAATCGTTGGCTGAGCTGATGTTGGATAGACTTTGAGTGAATCCATCATTTCATAAAAACGAGACGATTGAATCGTGATTTTATCGAGATAATCACTATCATTCATATGAAGGTTTATCGGAATTTGATGAATTTGATAATGGTCAATCATTTCAGCTGGTAAATCAGCAATCGAATCAGTGACTAAAGCAATCGGGTATTTCTTATGGTTTGCTGCTTCAAACTGACGTCTCATATCATCTACTTTTTGTTCAGCGATACGTGCAAATCCATCTAAATAGCTAAATACGTTTTGAGGGTTGTCTGTATGAATATGAATGCGTACCGTTTTATTGCTTCCAGCAACAACAAGTGAATCGCCAAAAGAATCTAAGTTTCTTCTTAATTCATCAACATCTAAGTTTTCTCCGCGAATAAGAGCTTCTGTGCAATAACGGAATTGTGATTCTTCTAAGTGGTTGACATGAAGTTCTTCAACTGCATCATGTTGTTCAATTGTGACATCTTCACCTTTGAACCCTTTAATAAATCCTTCGATAAAGTGAAGAAAACCTTTAGCACCAGCATCAACAACGTGATTATCTTTTAAGACTTGAAGTTTCTCAGGTGTTTTAGCAAGTTCTTCCTTAAGGACTTCATAGGCTCTTAAGAAAAGATCAATCGCATTGGTTGTCGCTTTTTTAAATTCTTTGAGTGCATGTGCCCATGCACGCATGACGGTAATCATCGTACCTTCGACAGGTTTACTAATCGCATGATACGCATAATCATAAGCTTTTTCAGTTGTTTCAATAAAATCATTTAAATCAAGCGTTTCTTTTTGAAGGCCTTCAGCAAAACCATTGATATAAGACGCGAAAATAATGCCTGAGTTTCCGCGTGCACCTACGATTGCAGCATCCACAATGGATTGCATCGTATCAAAAAGGGTTTCACCCATTTTAGAACGTTCAATAATCGTCAGCATTAAAGATGCTAAATTTGTTCCTGTGTCGCCATCAGGTACAGGAAATACGTTGATGGCATTTAAGTCATTCTTTTCTGAAATAACGGTTTTTGCACCAATGATAAAAGATTTATAAATTTGCTCATTGGTAATACTTAATGTTGACATAAGTGTACTTGTATACTCATAACTGTAATAATAGTTAGAGTATAGCTTCCTTTCTTTCTATTGTTATAATTAAATCAAGCACTGTGGATTTGTGTCATACGTGTATAGCTAGACTATTAAAGGA
>JAEWVV010000174.1 GCA_023458995.1 Bacillota bacterium | reverse complement strand
AACCTGCAATCAGTGTTAAGACTGTTGATAAGACAACGAGTAAAATCGCATGTGAGAACATCAATTTTGAGAAGTTAGATACTTCAATCAGATTATTGATGATCAAGTTAATCGGGAAGTTAAGTATTTGTGCAACAACAACCCCGAATACACCTGATGTAAGACCAATCAGTAACGTTTCAGCATTGAAGATACGTGAAATGTCTTTCTTTCTTGCACCTAAGCTTCTCATGATACCAATTTCTTTTGTTCTTTCAACAACAGATACATACGTAATGATACCAATCATTACAGATGATACAACGAGTGAAATACCTGCAAATGCAGCCAGAATAATCGTAATCGTATTAATGAGTTGTGAGATGGTAGATGAGATTTGTTCTGCTAAGTCTGTATAAAGAATTTTATCTTCTTTTTCTTTACCCACGTTATATGCATCTAAGTAATCTTTAATGAGTTCTTTATCATCAAATGATTTCGGATAGATTTGAATACCTGTAGGTGAATCATCTCCACCAATGGTGCGCATGACTTCTTGATATGTAATTTGTGGATTAAAGGGTTGATTGGTTAAAACATTAATCGTTGGACTTGCAGTTTGTGCAATGACAATATCAGATGTTTTAGCCACTCTTAAGAGTTCATCCGTTAACATCGTTGTATAACCAATACCGTAATCTAAAAGTTCGCTTGAAGCTTCTTCTTTAACACGCATAATTCCAACAACATTCAAGGTAATCGAATTTGTAGAATTGTACATTGATTCATAATCGTTTGAAGGAACATAAGCTGAGCCGTTATAGGAGTAGTAATCGTTATTATTAACTACTTTAAATGTTTTGTTCAAAAAATCATTAAACGTATATGTATCATTGACTGAAATTCCTAACGCGTTTAAAAACTTTAAATTTAAACGATTTTGACTATCTACAATTAAGACAACATCATGTAAAGATTGTGGGTATACACCTGACAAAATATCATATTGTGATAGTATGAACTCTTGGTTATCTGGTAATTCATTGAAATAACTCGTCGTACCGAAAAACATGGCTTGTTCTTTGGTGGTTACTTTAATGTAGTTGTTTGTACTTGTTTTATCGACAACATTTAATTGAACTGCACGTGAATAACTAATCGAATTATAATAAGCAGGATCCATTTGATTTAAGTAATCAATAAATGTTTGATCAATGATGTTATAGTGATTCGATCTAGATGCTTCTGAGTCGTATGCATAAAGTATTGTTCCATCAGGAAATTCATTTTCAATTGGATCACCAAATGGAGTTCCTGAAGGTGGTCCAAAGAGGTCCGTATTGATCACTTGATCAACCGTGATTGGAAATCCAGCAAGCGAGTCACTTTGAAGTGCATTCGTATAAGATGTCATTCCGTTTGAAATGGAAAGCACTAATGCAATACCAACAATACCAATACTCCCTGCAATTGATGTTAAAATGGTTCTTCCTTTTTTTGTAAGCAAGTTTTTAAAACTCGTTTTAATTGCAGTTAAGAAAGACATTGATGTCTTCTTATTAATTAGTTTTTCTTTACCATTTGAGTCTTGTGGCTGTACTGGTCTTGTATCTTCAACAACTAAACCATCAACAAGTCTTACGATACGATCACTAAAACGTTCAGCAATATCCGCGTTATGCGTGACCATAATGACTAAACGGTCCTTTGAAATCTTTTGAATCAGTTGCATAATCTGTACAGATGTATGACTGTCAAGAGCACCTGTTGGTTCGTCAGCAAGTAAGATTTTAGGGTTGTTGACTAATGCACGCGCAATCGCAACTCTTTGCATCTGTCCACCAGATAACTGATTTGGTTTTTTCTTCATATGATCTTTTAGACCAACTTCAGTTAAAACCTGCTCAGCTCTCTCTTTTCTTTCTCTGGGTGATACACCTGATAAACGGAGTGCCATTTCAACATTATCTAATACAGATAAATGACCAATCAAATTGTAACTTTGAAAAACAAAACCAATGGTCGCATTTCTATAAGCATCCCAATCTTGGTCTTTAAATTCTTTTGTTGATTTACCATCAATTAAAAGATCACCACTCGAATAGCGGTCCAATCCACCAATGATATTAAGCATCGTCGTCTTACCTGAACCCGATTGTCCAAGAATTGAAACGAATTCATTATTCTTAAATTCTAGATTAATCCCGTTTAGTGCAGGGAATGGTTGACCTGCAACTAAATAACTTTTTTTGATATTGACTAACTTTAACATGGTACTAACACCTTCCTTACATAAGCAACAATGATTATATCATCTATGATGATGCAAAATGAATTAATTGCTTGTTTTTCAATATTTCACACGATTGATATTTTGTAAGCATTTGATTTGATTTTATTTCGAATTCGAAATATAATACATATGTAAAATATATATTAAAAGGAGTATTACAATGGAAAACAAACTTAATATTGGAATTATTATCGGAAGTACAAGAGAAGGAAGAGTATCGCCTCAAGTCGCAAACTGGGTGAAAGAACACGCAGACAAAAGAGCAGACGCTAACTATGACATCCTTGATGTCAAGTCATTTAAATTGCCACTACTTGGTGAGTCAAGTGACGTATCAGGCGTACAAGCATGGAATGAAGTTTTAGCAAAATATGACGGTTTTGTCTTCGTAGCTGGTGAATATAATCACTCAATTACAGCATCATTAAAGAATGCTTTAGACAGTGCAAAAGATCCTTGGAATAATAAAGCTGCAGGTATCGTTTCTTACGGTTCAGTCGGTGGTGCACGTGCTGCAGAACATTTAAGAGGTATTTTAGGTGAACTCCAAATCGCAGATGTAAGAACGCATGTTGCTTTATCGATGTTTACTGATTTTGAAAACTGGTCAGTCTTCAAACCTCATGATCTACACTTAGCAAACTTAAATGGAATGCTTGATCAACTTATCCGCTGGAGTAAAGCTTTAAAAACAGTTCGTTAATTCATAAAAAAGTAATTTATTCGCTTAATAAGGGACTTTATTCCTTCAACAGGTTGTATTTCTTGACATTATTAGATAAAATATTACTATACGACACGTATGGAGGATATAACGATGCCAAGAAGAATTACTGATGTTTGTATAGCTTGTGGCGCATGCCAAGCTGAATGCCCAGTAGACTGCATCTCTGAAGGTGACATCTACGTTATTGATGAAGATATTTGTATTGACTGCGGTGCTTGTCAAGCCGTATGTCCAACAGATGCGATTATCGAAGTTTAAGAAAATGAGCAAATGAAAAGGAGCGAATTAACGCTCCTTTTTGTTTATCTCATTATCATGTAGTCTTGATACTAAACGTCATACTCCCAACAGCATCATCGCCTGCGATTCTAAGTCTTATTCTCGAACCATCGGATATAATGACATTTTTCCCTTCATTTAATAAAGTGATTTCATCATCTTTATTCACAATAAAGAATTTAAATCTTCCAGATTCAATATCTGTTGTAATATCTAAGATAAAATCTTCATCTTCTCTATATACATGAAGTGTATAGATTCCAGAAAATCTTTTAAACCTAATATCGTTTTTATTCTCAACCATGCCTAAAAAAGAATACGTATCACCAGATGCGACCATCTTGTCTTCGTTATCAAAAAGTTCCCCATGAGAAGAAAACTGGCATGATGATAAAAGAAATACAAAACCAATCATTAATATAAACAAAACTTTTTTCATAACTCCCCCATCAACTTATCGGTAATTCACTCCCAAAG
>JAEWVV010000173.1 GCA_023458995.1 Bacillota bacterium | reverse complement strand
GGTGGTATCGTTGGTTACCAGCATTCTGGTAACATCGAAAATGTGTATAACTTAGCAAATGTCACTGGTACCAACTACGTTGGTGGTATTGTCGGTTACACATTATCAGGTAACGTCAGAGAATCATTTAATAATGGTAAAGTGATTGCAACAGGTTCTCATGCAGGCGGAATTGTTGGTTATATTAGCGGTAGTAGCGGTAGAGTCATTGTTACGAATACCTATAACCGTGGTGAAATAATTGCAACCTCCTATGCAGGTGGTTTAGTTGGTTATGTTTATCATTATTATTCAAGTGATAAACTATCAACCGTTAGTTATTCATACAGTGCTGGATTAGTTTCTGCGAATACTGGTGCTGGTGGTACGATTGGTTACTATCTTGCATCAGCAAACACAAGAACACATATTTATTATGATGCAACGATTCTCATGAGTTATAAACAACCGAAGACTTTAAAACCTTCGACAGTTTTAGGTGGTATGGCATTATCGAAGACAGATATGATCGATAGAAGATTATCTGATTTTGGTTTCTCTGAAAGTATATGGACATTTAGAGGGATTGAAGGTAATTATGCATATTATCCACAAATCAGTCATTTCGCTAAATCTGAAGTGGAACGTATCTCAAATCAATCCGTTTTATCCGTTAGAACTAATCCATTCTTAGGTGATGGTACTGCTTCAAGCCCATTCTTGATTCGTACAGTCCAAGATATGGTAAACTTATCAAAATCAATTACTGTTGATTTTGATGCCTATGATGTTTATTATTTAGTTGATCAATCTTCTTATTATTTCAATTTAATCGGTACTGAATTCCAACCTATCGGTTTTGAAGAAGTTCCATTTAGAGGACATTTTGATGGTAATTATGCAACCTTTGACCTCGATTTAGATGGTACTGATTTTGTAGGTCTTTTTGGACATATCGGTGAAGGATCAAACATTAAGAATTTAGCTGTCTCAGGTATCGTAAAAGGTGAAAATAAAGTAGGTTCGATTGCTGGATATTCCCGTGGTATTATGACAGATGTCTATAGTACAGCAATCGTGAGTGGATCATCATCTGTCGGTGGCCTTGTTGGTCACTTAAAGGGATCCCTTATCTATGCTTACCAAACAGGTGCGGTGAGTGGATCATCTTATGTTGGTGGTGTTGTTGGTTATAACGAAGGTACATTAATCGAAGTTTATTTTAGTTCACGCTTAACCGGTTTATCTCATATCGGTGGTGTTGTTGGTCATGACTTAGGGGTTGTAGAAAGTGCGTATTATGAAACAACAATTATTTCATACCATGAACATACTGAATCAGAAAAACCAACCAAAGCAATTGGTAATAAAGACAACACAGAAACCGTGTTAGGTTTAGATAAAGAATATATGAAGGGTACGGGTATTTTAGGTACATCTTCTGATCAACTCCATTTTTCTACTTTAAACTGGAGAGAACAACAAACATCGGGCCTTTATGATTTCTATCCTCAATTAAAAGGTTTTAAAGAAAATATTAAAGCTGAAATTCAGTTAGCTTCTTCAATTTCTGCAAGAACCATTCGTTTTGCGAGTGGTAGTGGGTCTAAATCACATCCTTATATTATTCGTGATGCAAATGATATGTTATCCATTTCTGAAATTGCGAAACAAGATAATTTATATAGTATTTACTTTAAGGTTGCTGATGATGTCACCTATATCGATTTATCCGATGCAAGCTTAAACTTCCAAGCGATTGGAGCATCCAGAACAAGACCATTTAGAGGTGGTTTTGATGGCAATAATGCTAGATTCAATTTAAACCTGACGACAAATTCGAATTATCAAGGTCTATTTGGTTACTTGATGGAAGGTGCAGATATTAGAAATGTCGAAATCGTTGGTTTTGTTAAAGGTTATTCATTTGTAGGTGCTATTGCGGGCTATGCTGAATATGCGATTATAGAAAATGTTAGAAACTACGCAGAAGTCACAGCTTATAACTATGCAGGTGGTCTAGTTGGACAATCTAAATTTAATAACATTCAAAATGTATATAACTTTAATTCAGTCAAAACGACACAACATTATGTCGGTGGACTTCTAGGCTATAGTGATAATACAAACGTATCATTCGCATATAATTACGGAGAAATCTCTGGTAATGCTTATGTCGGTGGATTAATCGGTAGTGCAGATACAAAGACTAACATAAAATATGTCTATAACAGAAATTCAGTTCTAGGTTTAGGTAATTACGTGGGTGGTATTACGGGTTACTTAAATGGTGGAACGTTAGAACAAGCATACAGTGCTGGTATCGTTCGTGGTGGCGATGTCTCTTATTTAGGCGGTCTTATTGGTCGTGTGAATGGTATAACATTCGAAGATTCAAGTTACTACGATAAGATTATGGTTGAAGCTGATGATAAAGCAACCAACAAAAAACCAACTCGTGCGATTGGTAATAAACTAGATCAAGAAACAGTTAAACCCGTCTTAATGACGAATCTTACCGGTTTATCAAGTTTATCTCTAGATTCAAGTAAGTGGCAATTTAGAGCAAACGATGGTGTGAATGCTTTCTATCCAGAATTAATCGTCTTTAGTGAATCCGATAATGATTTCATTAAAAATGATTCAAAGACATCTGTTAAATCATATCTATTTGCAGGTGAAGGATTAGTTGATTCACCTTATATGATTACAAGTGAATACGATATGAAGCTTTTAGCATCTTTAGTCAATGAAGGTATGCCTTTTACAGATACCTATTTTAGAGTTAGAAAAGATGCTTATGTCTTAAATATGGCACTTACAGGTTTAAACTACACACCTATTGGTACAAACACAAATCCATTTGATGGTATCTTTGATGGTTTAGGTACAGAATTTGTACTTGATCTAAAAGGATCTCAATATCAAGGTTTATTTGGCTATTTAGGAGAACATGCCGTTGTTAAAAACTTAAGCGTAGCTGGTACTATTGATAGTAAATCTTATGTTGGTAGTATTGCAGGTTATAATTTAGGTGAAGTAAGTAATGTTTATAGTAAGGCTAATATCAAAGGTGAATCTTATACCGGTGGATTAGTTGGTCATAATGAAGGAATACTAAAGGAAGCCTACATGATTGGTCTTGTCGAAGGACAAAACTATACGGGTGGATTAGTCGGTTATAACAAGGGTTCAATTGATGAAGTTTACGCAGTCAACCAAGTTTACGGGACAACTAATCTTGGTGGTATTACGGGTCATCAAGCAAATGAAGGTACAACTTCAAGTGCTTATTATAACAAGTCAATCGTAGAAATATTTAATAAAGATGGTTTAAATAAACCCATTCAAGCCATTGGAAATATAGGAGATACAACGAGTGTCTTTGGTATTGAAATTGAACGTATGACAAGTGGTATTCTATCAAGTGATAGTCACGCAATGAACTTAGATCCAAACGTATTTGCATCTCTTAAACCTTTTGGATTTAATCTATACTATCCACAACTTAAATATTTCCAAACGCATCAATCTCAAGTCATTAAGGATGCATCGCTTGCATCTGTTACAATCGATCGGTTCACTGAAGGTGATGGATCACAATCTAATCCATATGTCATCCGCACAGCAGCTGACATGAAAGGTATCTCAGATTTAGTCGGTGCTAAAAACACACTAAAAGATAAATACTTTATCGTAAGCGATGATGTTGATGAAATTGACTTAACAGATCCAGTTGTTGGATTCTTACCGATTGGTAATGGTTCATATTTCTTCCAAGGTAACTTTGATGGAAATGGAACAACTTTCATTCTAAATGTATCTAACCCTGCCTATTATCAAGGTTTATTTGGTTATATTGGTGCATCAGGTGTTGTTAAAAACTTAGGTGTTAAAGGTACTGTTTATGGGACACGTTTTGCTGGTGGTGTTGCTGGTAGAAATGATGGAACCATTCAAAATACGTATAATATGGCAAATATCACTGCCAATAACTACTATGCAGGTGGTATTGCTGGTTATAACTCAGGAACCATTTCTTATTCATTTAATACAGGTCATATTAAGACCAATACAGATCATTATGCAGGCGGTATTACGGGTGCGATGGCACGTAATGCGTCCATTTCATATGCTTACAATACAGGACTAGTTGAAGTTTACGGATCTTATGCAGGTGGTATTGTTGGTTACTCAGATGGTAATGTGACTCAAACCTATAACGCCGGTTTGGTTCGTGGGAATGCATCTGGAGCCATTTCTGGTAGAAATACATCTTATGCAACGACATTTAGTAGTTTCTATGACAAGTCGATTGGTGTCTTCTCGAATCTTACGAAGCTTGCGACACGTGGTATTGCAAATATTGAAGATAATGACTTTGTTTATGGTGTTTCAACATCGAAACTTGCAAGTGATGATATCTCAGGAATCAATTTAGAGTTCCCATCATTTGAGTTAAGACTAAGTGACGGATATACAGGTTATTATCCACAACTTTCTGTCTTTACTGAAAGCAAAAAATCAAACGTTAAAGCTGATTCACTACTCTCCGTATCTACAAAGATCTTTAATGGTGAAGGAACGGAAAACTCACCTTATTACATCTTAGATGCTTATGACTTAAAAGCATTATCCACTCTTGTTTATCAAGGTGTTTCAACGACTGACGTCTACTTTAAAGTCTATACAAAGAATGCGTTAATCGATCTTGAAGTCATTAAGGGAACCTTTAGACCTATCGGTACAGAAGCTAATCCGTTTAATGGTATTTTCATCGGTAATGAAGCAAGTATTAATATGAGTCTATCGAACAATTTAGATCATCAAGGCCTCTTTGGATTTACAGGTGAGAGTTCTCATATTTCTAATCTTACACTTACAGGTTCTGTTAAAGCACATGACTTTGTAGGGTCACTTGTTGGTCATAACTTAGGTCATATTGAAAATGTGACATCTTTTGCAAACGTTGAAGGAAATATTACCGTTGGTGGTATCGTTGGTTATCATGATGGCATGATGATTGATACTGCACATAAAGCAAATGTCAAAGGTCATCAGGTTGTTGGTGGCTTAGTTGGTGAAAATAACCGTGAAATACAAACATCCTATCATATGGGTGATGTTTTAGCATCACACGATATGTCTGGTGGTTTAATAGGTGTTCAAACAACTGGTGCTTCTATCTACCAAAGTTTTAATCATGGAAACATGAAATCATCTGGTAATTATACGGGTGGTTTAGTTGGTTATAACTACGGTTCAATTGAATTATCGTATTTTACAGGTGATATTTTATCTGATGGTTCCTATGCAGCAGGTATTACCTCTGTCAATGAAGGATTAGTTAGAGACTCTTATGCAGCAGGTAAATTCTATGCAAAGGGTAATGTTTCTGGTGTGTTTATTGAAAATAAAGGCTTATCTGAACATGCTTATTACGATTTAACGATCATTAATGATAGTAGATCTTTAGTTGGATACAATAAACCATCATCTGCAATTCATGGAACAAATGATGACTTAATGACTAAGGGATTACTCCATGAAAACATGACAGGTTACTATAGTATTGGTACCTATGATTTCCAAATGAAGTTTAATGGCGACATGTGGGTTGAAAAAGAAGGTTATGACTTTATTACCTACTTTAATGAATTAAGCGTCTTTAACCTACATCCTAAAAATCAATTTAAAGAAGATTCTCTACTATCTGTTACAAGTAGAAAAATTGATGGCGATGGAACACAAATGAGTCCTTATCTCATCTATGATGCGAATGATATGCTTGAGCTCAAGAATTACGTTGAGCAAGAATACACATTTAGTGGTAAGTACTTTAAGGTTGCTGATGGCATTAAATCGATTGATTTAACCGAATTAGATGAACCATTTACACCGATTGGTACATCACAGTTTCAGTTTGCAGGTACATTTGATGGACAAGGTGCAAACTTCGTTGTTAACTTCAATCATCCAATTGAAGAATATATCGGTTTATTCCACACACTAGCTCAAACTGCAGTTGTTAGAAACTTAGATATCTCTGGTAGTGTACGCGGACAAAGTTATGTTGGTGCAGTTGCTGGTAGAAACTTAGGTAAAATCGAAAATGTTAAAAACTATGCAAATATCACGAGCGTTGTTGGTAATGATATCGGTGGTATTACAGGGTTAAATGAAGGAAATATCGTTTCTTCAACAAACTTTGGTGCTGTTTCAATGCAAGGTACGTATGCTGGTGGTATTACCGGTCAAAATACAGGATCGATAGTCCATAGTTATAACAAAGGACAAGTGACAGGTATTACAAGTATTGGTGGTATTGTTGGTAGAAACTTATCAACTGTTGAATATACTTATAATATGGCTTTAGTTTCAGGAACGAACCTCATCGGTGGTATCACTGGTGATAACAGTGGCTCATTATCGAATTCATTTAACAATGGTGATATCTTAGCTACTGAAAATGCTGTTGGTGGTATTGCAGGTTCGATGAATAACGGACAAATCTATTCAGTCTACAATACAGGTAATATTAGAACACCAGGTAGAATTGCCGGTGGTATTGTTGGACATTTAAGTAAAGGTAATGTTTATGATACCTACCATGGTGGTAGTGTCGATGCATTATCTGATTTAGGTACAATTATTGGTCAAAATTTAGGTGGTACAGTCAGTCGTTCATATTATGATATGACAAACTTATCCGTTTATACACCAATTTATACCAAACCTGTAAGAGCTATCGGAAATGTTGTTGATACAGTTAATGTGAAGGGACTACACCGTGCACAAATGGCTGGTATGAATTCAATGGGTTCATCAATAACCCAAATGAATTTCTCTAATATCAATGCGTTTATCACAACAGGTTCCGTTGATGAATGGTCATTCTATCCACAGATTAAAGGATTTGCAAATAGTAAAGAAGTATACGTCAAAGATGATTCCTTGACATCAGTTCAAGTGAAGACATTCATTTTAGGTAGTGGAACAGTTGCTGACCCATACATTATTCAAAATGAAAGTGATATGGTTGCATTAGCTGAGACAACCAATAGTGGTAATGATTACAGTGGCATCTATTTTAAAGTCAAAGATGGTCTTTTTAACCTTGATTTTAAATCAGAAGGACTCTCTTATAAGTATGTAGCAATCGGTGATGAGGACCATCCATTTAATGGTTCATTTGATGGAAATGGTGTCAATATTGACATTAAACTCATTGAAAATAAGGATTATCAAGGTCTATTTGGTTATGTAGGTGCTGATGGACATATTAAAAATGTTTCCGTATCGGGTATTATCCAAGCTAACAATTACACAGCAGGTATTGCTGGTTATAATGAAGGTTTGATTGAAAATGTTTATAACCAAGCAAATATTAAGGGTAAAGATTATACTGCAGGTCTAATCGGTTATCATGAAGGTATCTTAATGAATGCCTATAACAGAGGAGAAGTTTACGGCCTCTCTTATGTTGGTGGTCTTGTTGGTTATTCTGATTCTAAGATTAAGTATACCTATAACACAGGTGTTATTTATGGTAAATCAAATGTAGGTGCACTTGTCGGTTTCTTAAATAAAGAACTTATTGAAAATAGTTATTATGATACACGTATCCTTGGTGCATACAGAAGTTACGATACTTGGGTTAAACCCATGAGCGCCGTATCAAATTCAATAGATAGTGATACAGTTAAAGGATTAGATAAGAATTTCATGACTGGTTTCGAGGCGATTGGGTTGGGTACTTTCAACATGGACTTTACAGAATCATCCTCAAATTGGACAACATCAGCTAATGTTACTGATCAAAGTCATTACCCACAGTTATCGGTATTCTCATCATCGAGTGGTAAAGTTGTTAGAGATTTATCTAAAGAAAGTACAAAGACTACACTTCATGTCATTTCTTATGATTACAGAGGTGCAACAGAAAATAACCAAACACTCGCATCATACGCGATTAAGGGTTATCACTACAGTACACCGGTTGGATTTAAGTTTGGTTATGAACTCGCTGGTTGGTATTTCACAAATGATATCTTAGAACCTATTCAGATGACAAATGAATTAGGTGAAAGTATTAAACCTTATGAATTAGATACCAATATGTCACTTTATGCCGTATGGGAAGTAGCAAACCACACCGTTAAATATGTGGATGGTAATGGTAAAGTCATTCATGAAGAAGTTGTCACACATGGTGACTACATCACTGAAATTGACCTTATTCCTGAAAAGAATCCAAATAGAACATCCGTATTCTTCTTTGATGGATGGAATTATGATTATACAAACCGTGTTGTAAGTGATTTAACCATTACAGCAAACTATATCGAAAAAGATCGTTATTATAGAGTTACCTATGTCAATGGTGATGGTGAGTTTTTTGCTGAATCACGTATTGAATATGGATCTTTAGCAGAAAAAATCACGGATATTCCAAGAAAGACATATGTTGGTGATATCGCTTATAAATTCGAGGGTTGGGATTTTGATTTCTCAACTGAAATTACAGAAAATATCACAATCACACCTAATTTTAGTGAAGTAAATCGTTATTACCAGGTTCGATTCTTTGATGGTAATGGTAATGTTTATAATGTGCAAACCGTTGAGTATTTAGGACATGCGATACTTCCTCAAACAAAACCAGTAAAAGATCCTTCTGATTCACATACCTATCAGTTCGTATCTTGGGAAAATAACTACAGAAATATTACGAAACATGAAGATGTTTATCCAATATTTAATGAAAAGATTAAGACATTTACCGTTACATTTATGGACGGTAATGGTGCAATCTTCTCTAAACAAACCGTATCTTATGGTGAATCAGCAGCAGAACCTGTCGGAAGACCTTTAAAAAATTCACATGAAGAAGTAGCCTATAAGTTTATCGGCTGGAATATGAATTATGAAAGTGTGACTGAAGATATGATCGTGTTAGCAGAGTTTGAAGCAATTGATCGTTATTATGATGTCATTTTCTATGATGCAAATGATGAAATCATTCAAAGAGCAACTGTTGAATACTTAAATGGTGCAACCGCACCCGAAGTGATTCCAACAAAAGAACCATCCGTAGAACATGTCTATACCTTTGATGGTTGGGATACTGATTTTAGTGAAGTTCAAAGTGATCTTCATATTAGACCAGTTTTCCAAGAATCACTTAGACCTTACACAGTAACGTTTGTAGATGGTAATGGGGATGAATTTGAAATACAAACCGTATTATACGGGGAAAATGCGATGATGCCATCACTTATTCCTTCTAAACAAGCACATGATGAGATTGCTTATAAGTTTGTATCATGGAGTGATTTCAAAAATATTACAGCTGATCGCACAGTAACATCATCTTATACACCTGTTGCTAGATACTATATCATCACATTCTATAGCTTTGATAGTTCAACTGTATTATCAAGTCAAAAGATTGAATATGGAAGAAGTGCAGTCGCACCAGTTGCTCCAATCAGAGAACATACTGCAATCAATTATGAATATGTCTTTACAGGATGGAATGAAACATTCGATTTTGTTGAATCCAATAAGAACGTCTATCCCGTTTATGTATCACAATTAAAAGAATTTGAAGTTACATTCATCGCTGGTGATGAAACAATGACTCAAATGGTTAAATATGGTGCAAATGCAATCGCACCAACACCTTATAAATCACCCGAAGATCAAATGTCTTATGTATTCAGAAGTTGGGATACTGTATTTACCAATGTCAAAGAAGATTTAGTTGTAACAGCAATCTTTGATATCGTTTATAACTACTATGTTGTTGAATTCTATAATGGTGATCAAACCTTACTCGATATTCAACATGTCATTCCTGGCATGAGTGCTTCATCACCATTACAAATGCCATTTAAAGAGAAGACGGATACATTAGTATATATCTTTACATCATGGGATAAATCATTTGAAGATGTTGATCAAGATTTAAAAGTTTATAGTATATTTAGTGCAGTTGATCGTTTCTATGAAGTTTATTTCTATGATGCAAATAATGCTGTTTATTCAACACAAACCGTTGAATATGGTATGGATGCGGTTGAACCAGCTGCACCAACGAAACCGATGTCAGAAGAATTTATTTACTCCTTCAACAGTTGGGATAAAGATTTTACATCAGTAACATCAGAGCTTCATATTTATCCAATTTATCATGAAACAGTACGTACATTTGAAGTGAAGTTCTATGATGGAAATGATGAATTAATCAAGACTGACATCGTTGAATATGGCAAGAGTGCGATTGCACCACTAAGCGCATCTAAGACACATACAGAAGAAATTTACTATATCTTTAGTGGATGGAATAAGTCATTTACTGTGGTTAAATCTAATTTAGATGTATATGCTACATTTAATGAAGTCGATCGTTATTATACGGTTAATTTCTTAGATGAAAATGATGAAGTGTTAGATTCACAAAGAGTTGAGTATATGACATCTGCAGAAGATCCAACAAGAAATATTCCTGTAAGAGTCATTGATGAAAATAGAGTATTCGCGATTGTTGGATGGGATAAAGATTTTAGTAAAGTCACATCAAACATGATAACTTATGCAATCTATGAAGAAGTTGATCGTTACTATGTCGTACGTTATTTTGATGATAATGGCGGCTTGATTAAGGAAACAAACGCTGAATATGGTAGCTCAGTCGTAGCCCCAATAGACCAAGAAAAAGTTCATCCAAATCCAAGTTATCATTACATCTTTATGGGTTGGACTGAAGATTCAAGTTTTGTTACAAGTGACCTAAATATCTATCCAGTCTTTGAATCAGAAATTAGAACATTTACAGTTACATTTATCAATGGTGATGAGACAACTTCACAAGTTGTAAACTACAACCAACAAGCTATTGCGCCTATCCCCTTTAAGACAAATACACCTCAGATTACCTATACATTTGACAAGTGGGATAAAGAGTTTAATAACGTAAAAGAGAATATCATTGTACGAGCAATATTTAATGAATCTTATGCATTCTATGTCGTTCGCTTCTATGGTCTTGATGATGAACTCATCTCAACCCAAGAAATTGAATATTTGAAATCTGCAGTTAATCCAATTAAAGATATGCCATTTACTGTTGTTGATGAAACCACGATTTATGCCATTTCTGGTTGGGATAAAGATTTTACATCGATCACTTCCGATTTAGATGTTTACGCAGTTTATGAAACGATTGATCGTTATCATGAAGTGAAGTTCTATGATGATTTCAATAACGTGATTCACGCGGAAATGGTTGAGTATGGTAAGACACCTACTGCTCCAGTAGCACCAATCAAATCAAGTACAGAATCTCATACCTATGAATTTATG
>JAEWVV010000172.1 GCA_023458995.1 Bacillota bacterium | reverse complement strand
AATCTATTCAAAAGATCTAGATACTGATGATATAAGAAGAGATTATTTAAGTGTTTATGGATTATTAGGTTATGATCCTTATCTTGATTATTTCTATTTAGATGATATGGGTATGAGAATCTATATTCGTCATCACTTGAAACAAGATGAAGCATATAAATTCGGATCTAAGATGATGAAGAAAACCGATACATCGAAGTATGTGATGATGACCTATCTCGATGATTATGTTATTTTAAACGTTTTATTCCCAAATAAAGTTGTGTTAGGTGAGTATTATTTAGTTGATTTTGTTGGTACACAAGATGACATTATGCTACCTGAACATGATCTAGAAGAAAAGATTGAGATCACAAAACATAAGATTGATACACGGTATAACGCATTGGTTTACCATCCAGGTGATTATATTGATTGGATGTATTATGATCCAATTCAGTTGACAGAGGTCACTTATACGTTAGTAGATCCAATATGTAGTGCAATCTTATTAGATGAGTACAATATGCAAGTGATGATCGTCAATGAATATACAACCGTGGAAGTGCTTGCTACAATACGCATTTATGATGAGTTAATCGATGATTTCATCTTAGGTACAACTACTTTTACGGTTTATGTAGATCCGATTGAAGTATCCACAGTGCGTGAAGTATTATTCGGACGTATCGGTGAAGTGTATGTTACAGAAGGCATTATCCAGTACCTTTATCCAGATTACTTCATGATTATTAAGGATGATTCTGGACTGATCTATGTGGAACTTCCATATGGAGAGAATAATCCATTCAATTTAGAAATTGGCGATGAAGTTCAAGTGCTTGGTACCAGAGAAAACTTTAGATATGAAGATTATGTACCGATTATGGGAACAGCCATTGATATCAATATTTTATCAGAAGATAATCCGATTAATCGTACAGCAATCAGCATGAATATTGATGATATATTAGCACTTGATTATTTAGATCCTGATACGTTTAATAAGTATATCAGTTTTGATGGTATGGTCATTTTTAGCGGTAACACTTCTTATCCATCTTATGATGTAAGGGAAGATGGTTATGCTGATGAAGCGTATGATTTACAGCTTTACGGTGATACGTATGATCCATATAATGATATGATGGATTCAAAGGTTGGATCTCATGTTGTCGTGTATGGATATTTAATTGGATTTGAATATGTTTATCAAGAATTTGATTGGATTATGCATACAACAGAAATTGTAGATTTAGGATAAAAATATTTATAATGTGTGGGGCTAGCTATAAAAAGTTGGCCCCTCCTCAATGGAGGTTTTTAGATGATGTTAGATGAGTGGTTTGATGTCGTAAAAGATTCGAGCGGACTTTTTAGAGAAATCAGTGACTTTTTAATCAATTTGGGATATCAAATTAAACGGTCTAAAACAAAATCATTTCACTTTGAATTTGTAAAAAAAGGAAATAAAATCGCCAAATTTAGTTTTAGTGATAAATATGGTCCTTCACTCCATCTTAAGTATTATGCGAGTAGATTGTATAGCAGATACTTCCATGAACGAATAAGAGAAACCATTGAAGAGTTTGATGGTAAGTATCAAGGTATGATTAAGGGGGCAATTGAAAATCTTGGTTATATTTACAAGTATCAAGACGGGCGAACTGCTTTCAGGTTTCATAGGGAGTTAATTGATTGTGGACTCCCTCCATGTGAGTATTTACCTGAAATAAAAGAGTTACTTAAAACGCAAGATACTTATTGGATTTTAGGTGGGAAATAAATATTAGGTGTGAATGCCACACCTTTTTTAATGATTGAAATTAACGAAATCATGTCTTAAGTGTTACAATAGAAGAAGTGAGCACAAGAAAAATGAAGAGGCATAATGTATGAAAGAAATTATCGATCAGTTTCTCTATGAGGGGGATTATGTTCACCATGAGCCATATGGCTTTGGACATATCAATGAAACCTATTTGGTAACATGTGAAAACCCAAAGAAACAGTATATTTTACAATGGATTAATCCAGCAGTTTTTAAGCGTATTCCTGAACTTATGAAAAACATTGAACTCGTAACCGATCATATAAAAAAACAATACGAGAGAGAAGGTATTGAATTTGAAGACCGTGTTTTAAGATATGTACCCACATCAGAGGGAAGATCGTTTTATAAAGTCGGTGAAGATTATTATAGACTTTATCATTTTGTAGATAATTCAACATCCTATGAACAAGTACCTGATGCAAGGTATCTTGAATTAGCAGGTGAAGCATTTGGTGAGTTTCAATTAAGACTACATAACTTTGATGCAAATCTTTTATGTGAGACCATTGAAGACTTTCATCATACACCCAAGCGTTATCAACGCTTCGTAGAAGCCCTTAGTGATGCGATTCCTGAGCGCGTAATGGAAGCTAAACCATGGATTGATTTTATTCATGATCATCAAGCGATGATGCAAAAAGTGATTAATGGAATCAATGAATCTAAAATACCACTTCGTGTGACACATAATGACACGAAGATGAATAATATTCTTTTTGATAAGAATGAACCTAAGGTCAAATGCCTTGTCGATTTAGATACGGTTATGCCAGGAAGTTTGCTTTACGATTTTGGGGATGCGATTAGATTTGGTTGTAGTACTGCACTAGAAGATGAAACCAATTTGGATTTAATCGACGTGAACTTAGACTATTTTGAAGCATTCACGAAGGGCTTTATTAGACCTTTAAAGAATACGATGACGGATACTGAATTTGAGCATTTAGCATGGAGTTCAGTTTTAATTACATGTGAACTTGGCATGCGGTTTTTAATGGATTATTTACTTGGTGATCACTATTTTAGAATTCATCGACCCAAACATAATTTGGATCGAGCAATCAATCAGTTAACACTTGTTAAACGTTTAGAAGAAAAACTTCCTTTGATGGAGAAAATTGTTTTAAAGTATCGATGAGGTTTAACTTATGGAATATTGGGATTTATATGATGACAATAGAGAATTAACTGGTAAAACGATTTTACGAGGAGACCCTATTCCTCAAGGTTTTTATCATCTTGCTGTTCACGTTTGTATTTTCAACTCAAAAGGTGAAATGCTTATTCAACAACGACATCCTTTTAAAAAAGGGTGGTCGAATATGTGGGACTTAACTGTTGGTGGTTCTGCTCAAGCAGGTGATTCGAGTAGACGAGCAGCTGAAAGAGAAGTATTAGAAGAACTTGGTGTAAAACTTGATTTAAGTAGAGAGCGTCCCATTATGAAGATTCCATTTGCTAGAGGATATGATGATCTTTATGTCGTTGAAATGGATCTTGATTTATCAACATTAAAACTTCAATACGAAGAGGTTAAAGAAGTTAAATGGGCAACAAAGAATGACATCATTCAAATGATTAAAGAGGGCATTTTTATTCCATATCATATCAGTTTAATCGAATTGCTCTTTGACTTAAGAATAACAAGAGATGCACATCATAATTTAAAGAAACAAAATTAAACCATAGGGGATTGAGTATCCATGCTTGATCCCTTTTCATTTGAAACGTGCTTTCATTAAGCTTCCAGGGTACATGATGGGTAGAAACAAGATGATTCAATCACTTTAATGATGGGGTCCTTTCTAATTTCATCATTGCTCTTTATATTTACGCTTATTGAACGTTATTTTCATTTCATTCTCGATAAAATAACGGTATAAGGATAGATCGTTACATAATGAGAGGTGTTGATTAAAAATGAAAAAAATGCTATTTTACATGCTTTTCCTCACTTTATTTGTTTTCTCTTCGTGTCAGACTGAGAACACACCTGTTTCAACACCACTTGATTGTGGTGATAACGAAGTGCTTGTTGATGGAAATTGTCAAATCGTAAAAACCGATTTCGAGAAAACATTTGACAGTTCAAAAGAAATGACAAATTACACGTTGTCTGTAAGTATTCAACAGTTAGCTGATCTTTATGTGATGACTTTGGAAGTTGATAACAACAAATCATCATTTGAAGTTGATGGAAAGAAAGAATTCTATGTAAGTGATTCAAATACATGTGAGCATTATTTTCCTGTTGATGATCAATACAGAAAAGAGACGATTGATTGCACATCTTCAAATGATTCATTTCATTTCTTCAAAGATATGGAAGCTTCATGGTTTTTAGAGGTGAGTGCAAAGTATTTCTTAAAGACTGAATACAATGATGAAGTCGCAGAGTTTTTCCAAGAATCATTTCCTGGTAGTACGGTATCTAATTTAGAACTCATTGTTGGCAATACTTATTTCGAATCAATCATCTTTGATGTTACGGTTGATGAAACGATGTATCGTTTTACCATGACATTGTCAAAGATTGGTGAAACGAGTATTACGTTACCGAGTCTATAAGGGGGATCAATCATGAAAAAACTTATGTCACTCATTTTGATTTTTGTTTTGTCAGTCATGATTTTTAGCCCTTATGTTAAAGCTGACATGAGACTAACCATCAGTTCGAGAGAAACTGAATATGTAGAAGGTGTTCGCCATACAAAGATTGTTGGTGAACTTGACTATAATGGCGTTAAATCAGATCAAGTCATTAATTACCTTGGTGCTAATGTTTTACAAAATAATGAACTAAATATTGTTGTTGGTGATTTATATAAGGCGCATGACTCATGGGGTAGAGGAACTATCTTAGCGCAAACCGATAATATTCATGAACGTTATCCAAACTATGAAGTTATTGGTGGAGTTAATGGAGACTTTTATAACACATCACAATCGAACTTAAATGGACAACCTACGGGTGCCTATATTAGAAACTTTGAAGTGATTGCTCCTGGTGTTTCTTCATCAAGACCACTTGCAGGATTTAAAGATGATGGAACTGCAGTGTTTGGTGTTCCATGTTACTCTGGATATCAACTTCTTGTCTATGATGAAGATGGAGCTTTAAAGAAGGAAGTTGCTATTGAAAGAATTAATAATCTTCCTACAGCTAATGATAAAGTTACTGTTTATTTTGATAACTATGATCAAGTGATATCTTCAGAACATAATAAAGTTCTTATTAAAGCAAAAGAAACTAAAATGGATGGTGTCAGATACTTTGGTAGTGGAGCCTATCATTCAGAAGGAACTGCTGATTTAAGTGTTTCCGATCATACTTTTGTTTTGGTGGGTATGGGATTTAATGAAGATGATCTCATTACACCTGCTGATTATGTCGTTGTTCAACGTAAGATTGGATGCGGATTTGAAAATGTCAGATTTGCAGTTGGTGTTTATGATGAACTTGTTACAGATGGCATTCCAGTAACTCATCTTGAAGTTGGATTAGATCCAGCCTACAAACATCCAAGAACAGCCATTGGACAAAAAGCAGATGGAACCATTTTCTTTGTTGTTGTCGATGGTAGAAAACAAGAATTTGGTATGGATGGCGTAAACTTATATGAGCTTGCACAAATCATGGTCTATTTTGAAGCGGTTAAAGCGTATAATCTCGATGGCGGTGGATCATCAACGATGTCTTTACAAAATGAAGAAGGTGGCTATGACATTTTAAATACACCTTCAGATAATTCAGTTAGAGCTGTAACTAATGGTGTTTTTATCGTTAAAGGTGAACATATACCAAGACCTGCACCTGTGGGATTTCCTGATACCAGAATTAGATTAGATAAACCAGCTAACTTATATGTTGATAGTAATGGTGATTTAAGATTTGATCCCATTTCGAATAGTTTATCCTACATGGTAAGTATCAATGGCAATCTATATCAATCAGTTGATGATTCATATGCTCTTGATTTAGAAGCTGGTCAATATGTGATTAAAGTACGCGCGTTAGCTGATCAGATTAACTACAGACATAGCGAGTACTCTGAAGAATTTGTTGTGATTATTTATCCAGATGAAATTCATCGTTTCATGGATTTATTAAAAGATTATTTAAAACGAGAAACAACCAATTAAATGGTTGAAAGGAGACTTACTACATGAAAACATTTGAATTTAATGAACGTTCCCTAAGACCCCTACCTTTAGACCCGTCTTTTTCACCAATGGTAAAAAACCATAGAGCATTTGTAGAAACGGTTAAATCAAGTAAAAAACCTGTGACTGTAACGATTGCCATTGAAAGAAATCAAGGACAAATCTCACGTTATCAAACACAGATCTTTCATGATGATGAAAATCTATATAAAGCTAACTACAGATATATTGAAAGACTGATTAAAACGCTATTATGGACAAAGGGTGGGTATAAGATTTATTTAGCATGTCCTAAAGATTTAGGGATGTATATTAAAAGTGTGTACCATAGAGAAGGAACACGCAAATTTGATGTCTTATTCATGGAAAGAGTCTATGAAAAACCATTTGAAGTGATTTTAAGACCACTTAGTAAAATGCCTGAAGAAAATGAAACTTCAAAACCTATTGGAAGACACTTAGAAGGTAATAGAATTGGTTTTGATGCAGGTGGTTCAGATCGTAAGGTATCTGCAGTAATTGATGGTGTAGCTGTATTCTCAGAAGAAGTTGTTTGGAACCCCAAACTTGAAAGTAATCCCGATTATCATATTGCAGGCATCAAAGACTCAATTGAAAGAGCGATGACTTATTTACCTAAAGTTGATGGTATTGGTGTTTCAGCAGCGGGTGTTTATATTGATAATGAAGTTAAGGTAGCATCACTATTCGTAAAAGTTCCTGACGATTTATTTAAAGAAAAAGTTAAAAAATTGTTTATTGATTTAGCACATGAACTTGGTGATATTCCCTTAGAAGTTGCTAACGATGGCGATGTTACAGCACTTGCTGGAGCAATCAGCTTAGATGAAAATAACGTCATGGGGATTGCGATGGGAACATCTGAAGCAGCAGGTTATGTTGACAAAGACGGTCATATCACAGGCTGGCTTAATGAACTTGCGTTCGTTCCTGTAGATGATAATCCAGATGCAGCAGTAGATGAATGGTCAGGTGATATCGGTTGTGGGGTTAAATATTTCTCACAAGATGCGATTATTAAACTTGCTCTTGTCGCAGGTATTCATTTTGATGAAGGACTATCTCCTGCGGAAAAACTCAAAGTCGTTCAAAAATTGATGGAACAAAAAGATCCACGTGCAATTGAAATCTATGAAACTATGGGTGTTTATCTCTGTTATGGTGTTGCATATTATGCGAACTACTACGATATCAAACATGTTTTAGTGCTTGGTAGAGTCTTATCAGGACCTGGTGGCGAATTAATGGTTTTACGTGCAAATGAGTTAATGAAAAAAGAATTTCCAGAATTAAGCGAAAAAATAAAAATAGAACTACCCGATGAGAAGAGCCGTAGAGTGGGTCAATCCATTGCTGCTGCATCTCTTCCGGAAGTAAAGAAGTGAGGTATAGATATGAAATTAAATAAACCAAATGCAGAGTTTTTCATTCCCGATCAAAAAGAAGTTAATGAAGCCATTAGACGTACAACCCATATGGCGATTGCAGCACACCAAGATGATATTGAAATCATGGCTTACGATGGTATTTTAAAGTGCTTTGGTAAAGATGATCAATGGTTCTTCGGTGTTGTAGCAACCAATGGATCTGGATCAGCTAGAGAAGGTTCTTATAAGAACTACACCGATGAAGAAATGATGAAAGTTAGAAGAATCGAACAAAAAAAGGCAGCTTATATTGGTGAGTTTGGAGCATTAGCACTCCTTGATTATTCAAGTGGTGAAATGAAGGATTCAAAGAATAAAGACATTGTTAAAGAATTTGCAGATCTCATTAAACAAGCTAAACCACAAGTTCTTTATACACACAATCTTGCTGATAAGCATGATACACATATTGGTCTGACAACAAAAGTGATTAAAGCTATAAGATCATTAGATCCTAAAGATCGTCCAGAAGCACTTTATGGTTGTGAAGTATGGCGTGACTTAGACTGGATGGTTGATTCAGAAAAAGTTGAATTCAATGTATCCGATCATCCCAATATTGCAGCAGCATTGGTAGAAGTATTTGATTCTCAAATTGCTGGTGGTAAACGTTATGATTTAGCAACATCGGGTAGAAGATTATCACATGCTACTTATGCAACATCACATAAAGTAGATAAAGCATCTGCCATTATTTATGCAATGGATTTAACACCACTTATTAAAGATGACACATTAGATGTATTAACTTATACAACAAGTTACATCGATCGTTTCAAACAAGATGTATCTGATCGCATTAAAAAAATATTCTAAACAATGAAGCACCTAGTTAGGTGCTTTTTTGAACATTATTTACTAAAGATGAAAAAAAATGACGTAATCCAACAATTCTATTTTTTATTGCCTTATCTATGATAAGTTAGAATTGAATAGATTAAGGCGAGGTATACTTATGAAAATTATTACGTGTATCAAACAAGTTCCTGCATCATCTAACGTACAAGTAGATCCTAACACTGGAGTTCTTATTAGAGATGGAAATAATGTGAAGATGAATCCTTTTGATCTTTTTGGATTAGAGGCCTCATTGATGTTAAAAGCGAAATCTGATGTATCCAAAGTTCATGCGATTACCATGGGACCACCATCAGCAACCGCTGTTTTAAAAGAAGCACTATATATGGGTGCAGATGACGCAACTTTGATTAGTGATCGCCGTTTTGCTGGTGCAGATGTGCTTGCTACATCCTATACACTTTCACAACTCATTAAACATATCCACGATTATGATGTAATCGTATGTGGAAAACAAACAACTGATGGTGACACTGCACAAGTAGGTCCTGAGATTGCAGAATTTTTATCGATTCCTCATATTCCTTATGTGAAAGAAATTATTGAAGTTAAAGAGAAATCGCTTGTCCTACGTTCAGCTTATGATGATCATGAAGAAATCGTAGAAATCGAAATACCATGTTTAATTACGATTGAAAAAGATATGAACACACCAAGACTACCATCATATAGAAGAAAACTCATGATGAAAGACTATCAGATTAGTATGGTCTCAATGAAGAACTTAGAAGACCAAAACCCAGACCATTATGGTCTATCAGGATCTCCAACACAAGTCGATGAAATATTTCCTCCAAAGAAACGTTTGGATACAATGAAGATCAAAGGCGATGCGAAAGAGTTATCCGAAAAAATGTTTGAAATCTTAAAAGAAAGTCGTTATGTATAGGTGAATGATATGGCATATATAAAAGTCAATAATGATAAAGTCACACCTGAGATTGCAAAAAAACTGATTGATCTTTGTCCGTTTAACGCATTTGAATATACCGATATGTATTTATCGATTAATGCATCATGTAAAATCTGTAAGATGTGTGTAAGAAAAGGACCTGATGGTGTTTGTGAGCTTGTTGAAACAGCGAAAGCATGTGTTGATAAATCGCTTTATAAAGGTATTGCAGTCTATGTTGAACAAAGAGATAATCAAGCACATCCTGTAGCATGGGAACTCATTGGAAAAGCAAAAGAGCTCAGAAAGATTACGAATGAAGAAGTTTATGCAATCGTGATTGGTAACGATATTAAATCGATTGGTGAAGAAGCATTATCTTATGGTGCTGATCACGTCTTCTTATATCAAAACGATGCATATAAAGATTTTGATGTCGAAGTTTATACAAACGTCGTTGAACATTTCTACAAGACCTATAAAAATAACGTCATCTTGTTTGGTAGCACACCACAAGGCAGAAGTTTTGCACCACGTATTGCAGCCCGTTTAAAGACAGGATTGACTGCAGATTGTACAATGCTCGATATTAAACCTGATGGTGATTTACTCCAAATTCGTCCAGCATTTGGTGGAAACATTATGGCAAAAATCAATACGCCTAATCACCGCCCACAACTTGCAACAATTCGTTACAAGATGTTTAATAAACCCGATATGGAAACTCCACATGGTATAGCTACATGGGAAAACACAGATTCAATTCCAAACAAGAGAAGAACACAAATTCTTCAATCAACTGAAAAACCTAAAGTTAAAGATATTTCAGAAGCTGAAGTGATTATTGCTGTTGGTCGTGCATTTAAGAAAGAAAAAGATTTAGAGTTAATTGAACCACTCGTTAAAAAATTAAATGCTGAAGTTGCATGTACAAGACCACTCATTGAAAATGGTTGGTTTGATGCAAAACATCAAATCGGATTATCCGGTCGTACAGTGAAACCCAAACTCATTATTAATCTAGGAATTAGTGGAGCGGTTCAGTATATTGAAGGTATGAAGGAAGCAGAACTTATCATTTCAGTCAACCAAGATGAACATAATAAGCTTTTTGATATCAGTCATTACAGTATTGTTGGTAATATATATGAAGTACTACCTGAATTAAATAAACTAATCGATCAAGTGTGGAAGGTGAATGCATGAATTACCATAAGTTAAACCAAGAAGATATCAAATACATAGAATCAATCTTTGGTGCTGATTACACATTTATAGGTGATGACATCGAACATGATTATGCACATGATGAATTAGGAACTGTACAAGCATATCCTGAAATTCACGTGACAGCAACCAATAAATACCAAATTTCAAAAGTGATGAAGTATGCAAACGAGAAGAAAATACCCGTGACTGTTCGTGGAAGTGGTACAGGTCTTGTTGGTGCGTGTGTACCTTTGTTTGGTGGTATATTATTAGATGTTTCAAAGATGAATAAAATCATTGAACTCGATAAGACTAATTTAACACTTCGTGTTGAACCAGGTGTCCTCTTAATGGATATCTATGAATGTGTTGAAAAGGAAAGTTTATTCTATGCACCAGACCCAGGTGAAAAATCAGCAACCATTGGTGGAAACATTTCAACAAATGCTGGTGGTATGCGTGCAATTAAATACGGTGTAACACGTGACTGGGTGAGAGGTCTTGAAGTTGTATTACCTGATGGAGAAATTGTCCAATTCGGTAGTAAAGTTGTTAAAAACTCTACAGGTTATGGCTTAAAAGATTTAATTATTGGTAGTGAAGGTACTTTAGGAATCATCGTAGAAGCAACCCTTAAATTAATACCAATGCCTAAAAAATCAGTCAGTTTACTTGTTCCATTTAAATCAAGAGAAGATGCGATTGCTGCAGCTCCTAAACTAATTATGAATCACGTTCTACCAACAGCTTTAGAATTCTTAGAAAAACAGTCACTTCAATACAGTGAAACTTTCTTAGGTAAAAAGATTCCACATAATGATTATGAAGCATATCTTTTAATCAGTTATGATGGAAATAACGAACAAGCGATTGAACAAGATGTTGAAATCGCAAGTTCACTTTGTATCAATGAATACAATGCACTTGATGTATTCCTAGTTGATACCGAAGAAAGAAGAAAGAGTGTTTGGACAGTTCGAGGTGGATTCCTTGAAGCCATTAAAGCATCAACATCTCAAATTGATGAATGCGACGTTGTATTACCTCGTTCCAATATCGGTGAGTTTTTAAACTACGTTAGAAAAGTCTCACACGATTTAAACATTCGTATTCCTTATTTCGGACATGTCGGTGATGGAAACCTTCACATCTATTTCTGTAAAGATGATTTAGATGACAAGACATGGAATGAAAAACTTAAAACAGGATTTAATGCACTCTATGAAAAAGCATTCTCATTTGGTGGACTCGTATCTGGTGAACACGGTATTGGTTATGCGAAGAAAGAGTACATGGTTAAACTATTAGGTGAAAAACAACTTAAGATTATGCGTGGTATTAAAGCATCATTTGATCCAAACGCAATTCTTAATCCAGGTAAAGTTATTTAAAACATTTTTCTCTCCAAGACGGAAAAGGACAAGTTAGCGCTTGTCCTTTTCTTATATGTAAAGCGCATACATTATTCTTAGTAAAAAAAATACATTGATGATATAATGTTATTGCAAGTAATACAATAAAAATGGAACAATTGAGGTGAATATCATGAGTGTCATGTTAACCATGCTTAAATACAAAGAAGAACTCAGTATGGCTGAGCGCGTTGTTTTAGATTACCTCATCGAAAATAAGGAAACGATTAAAGACTTTAGTGTTGAAAAAATTGCAGAAGCAGCTTATACATCACCTGCATCTGTTGTACGTATGTGTAAAAAGTTAGGCTATAAAGGGTTTAAAGACTTTAAAATCGATTTTATTCTCGCGAATGCAAAAGTAGAAATACCAGAAAACAAGGAATATGTTGACGTTATTCTAGGCCGTGACGAACACTGCGGAAAATCTGCGATTGAAAATAACATTCGTGTATTAGAAGATACATTAAAAATGTATGATGAAAAGATTACAAAAGCAGCCGCAGAAATTATTATGAGTGCACGAAAGATTTTGATTTTTGGTAAAGGCTCTTCTTATCTTGTCTGCAAAGACTTAGAAATGAAATTAAGAAGAATCAATAAGTTTTGTATCGCACAAGGCGAATCCCATGAACAGCTTGTTGATGCTTCATTTATTAATCAAAAAGATGTTATAATTTTTATTTCTAACTCAGGGAAAACAAAGGAAATTATTAGTGCAGCATTACTTGCCAAGGAAAATAAAGCGAAGATTATTTCAATTACGAAACTAGGTTCTTCAATATTAGCTGATTTATCCGATATTGTGCTCTATACTTCATCACTTGAAGGTGAATTTAGAAGTGGTGCGATGACTTCACGAATATCTCAAATGTGCGTGGTTGATGCACTGTTTGCACACTGTGCATATACGGATATTGATAAGTCAGTAAGAACATTGGAAATGACATATAAAACATTTAAAAAGTTTAAACGATAACCTTTAAAACGTGTGAGAAATCATGCGTTTTTTTATCTTTTTTTCACTGAAACAGTCATATTTTAGCGAATTTGAAAAAACCAACCATAACACCTTCTATAGAAGGTTTTCCTCAAATGATTGATTTATAATAAACATGAGAGGTAACAATCCATGAAGAAAATGGCAGTTGGAGTCATGAGTGGTACATCGCTTGATGGTATAGATGTTGTTTTGGCATCAATTGAAGGTAGTTATCAAAAAACCCGTGTGCAAATGCTTGCATATGAGTTGTTTCCGTTTTCTTCTGAACTTAAATTAAAAATCAAAGATGCAATGCGTAATGAAACAACGTCATTACCTCTAATAACAAGTTTAAATATGGAATTAGGATACGCGTTTGGTTATGCAGCAAAATCTTTAGTTGAAAAAGAAGGTTATTCACTTGATCAAATCAATTTTGTAGCATCACATGGTCAAACGATATGGCATATCAATGAAGATGATGGAAAGTATGTTAAATCATCACTTCAATTAGGTGATGGTAGTGCAATCGCGTCCATCGTTAAGACAACAGTTGTTTCAAACTTTAGATTAGCAGATATTGCTTCTGGCGGTATTGGTGCTCCGCTTGTGCCTTATGTGGATTACTTGCTTTTTAGTGATCAGAAAAAATCACGTTCACTTCATAATTTAGGCGGGATTTCAAATATGACCGTTTTAAAAGCAAATGGAACTGAAGATGATGTGTTTGCATTTGATACAGGTCCTGCGAATTTAATGATTGATCAAGCGATGATGACACTATACGGGAAACCCTATGATGATAATGGGAATGTTGCAAGATCAGGTGAAGTCATTACGGATATGCTCTATGAACTTATGAGTCATCCCTATTTAAAGATGGAACCACCAAAATCAACAGGAAGAGAATTATTTGGAGATCACTATACCGAAATGATTCTTAACCGTTACAAAGAACATAAAAAAGAAGATATCGTAAGAACATTAACACAGTTTACAGCAGATTCCATTGTTAAAGCATATCATGGTGACGTACTTAACCACATAAAACTTGATGAAATTATCTTTAGTGGTGGTGGTGCATATAATTCATACTTACTTGAACTGATTGAAAATGAATTAAAACCGATTCAAATTAAAAAGCTTGAAGACTATCACTATGATAGTAAGGCAAAAGAAGCGTTAGCATTTCTTGTATTAGGTAATGAAACACTGAATCATCAACCTTCAAATATGCTTGGTGCTACAGGTGCTAAACATAAAGCAATTTTAGGTCAAATCAATTATTTTCGTTAGAGAGGTCAATTTATGATATTTTCCATCGATGGTGGCGGAACAAAAACACATTTAGCTGTCTTTGATACCTTAGGGCATCTCTTATTTGAATCGATTGGTTTAGGATGCAATCATCAATCTCTTGGGGTTGATACGTATAAACATGTGATCAAAGAATTAATCGATCAAGCTTTAAATCATTTAAATATCACAATGGATCATATCACTTATATGCATTTAGGTATATCAGGTGCTGATTTACCTGAAGATTTTGACAGGTTAAATAAAGCAACCAAAGAGATTATTGGAGATGTGAAGTTTACCGTTGAAAACGATGCTTGGTTGATTTTAAGAAGTGGTCTAACCTCTGATTACGGTGCTGTTTGTATTTGTGGTACAGGTGCGAATGCTTTAGCTATAGGAAAAGATGGAAGGAAAGGCACTTTAAGAAGTTTAGGCTTTACCTTAGGCACTTATGGTGGTGGACTCGATATTGCCAGAGAAGCACTTCACTACGCATTTAGAGCTGAGGAGTTAACGTATAAATATACAAAACTTATGGATGAAATACCACCTTTATTAGGTGTGAATAAGATGGAAGATGTCGTTTCACTTCTCTATCCAAAATCAATGATTGATCGTAAAAAATTAGGACAAATCACAGGATTAACCTTTAAACTTGCAGTAGAAGGTGATCTTGTTTCCCAAGAAATTGTTAAACGTATTGGTATGTTTCTTGGCTATCAAACAGCAGGTGTTATCAAACAGATAGGCTGTGAAAATGCAGAAATTCCGGTTGTGATAGGTGGACGAGTCTTTGAAGAAGGAAGTCAGCATTTTATTGATGAAATGTTACATTATTTAAAATTAGAAGTACCCCATGCTTATTTAGTAAGACCTAAATATTTACCCGTAGTTGGAGGTTAC
>JAEWVV010000171.1 GCA_023458995.1 Bacillota bacterium | reverse complement strand
ATATGCTTTAATCTTATTGATTAAACCAATACCACGGCCTTCTTGACGCATGTATAGAAGAATACCTTTACCTTCTTTTTCAATCTTATCGAGAGCAGCGTTAAGTTGTTCACCACAGTCACACTTCAAAGAGCCAAATGCATCACCTGTTAAACATTCAGAGTGAACGCGTACTAAGACTTCATCACCTGGTTTAATATCACCTTTGACAAGTGCAACATGGTGTTCACCATTCAATGCATTTTCGAAACCAACCATTCTAAATTCACCGTGTGATGTTGGTAGGTTTGCTTCTGCAGCGCGTTTAATGAGTGATGAATCTTTCTTACGATATTCAATAAGTTCTGCAATACTGATGATTGGCCAGTCTTTTTCTAATGCAAGTGCGCTTAATTCTTCATTACTATAAAGTGTACCATTTGATTTCACCATTTCAATGGTGATGCCTGCTGGGTATAAATCAACCATTTCAAGTAAATCCATGATAGCTTCTGGATGACCAGCTCGTTTTAAAACACCACCTTGTCTTGAAACAACAGGAAATAATTGTCCTGATGTTATAAAATCAGCTGGTTTTGCACTTTGTTCTGTTACTTTTAAAATGGTTTCAGCTAAACGGTCAAATCCTTGTTTTGTTGAAGTTTTTAAGTCAATGGTTAATCGTGCATTATTCTCACTTAAGAGAAGTCTTTCATAAGTCGCTGGAATATCTAATTCATGAAATCTTTCTTTCTTTCCAACAACTGAGAAAACGCCTTTAGAGAGTAAACTAAATTCTTCTAATTTTTTTGTTGTTACTTTGCTTGCTGCCATAACGATTTCACCAATGTTATCTTCATCGTCATCATCAATGACAATAACAGGGATTCCAAGTTTAACATCCTCTAGCGCTTTTTCTATTGTTTGTAATTTCATAATGTATTATCTCCTTCTTGTTTTATATATCCTTCAATCATGATATCATCATCGAAGTTGTGTAATTTAATATGAGTTAATAAATGAGCATCTTTCATGAGCTCAACACCTTTTCCTGATACTGGTGTTAATGCATTAATACCACCGATCAATTTAGGCGCAATAAACGCGTAAACTTTATCGACGATTTTTGCATCGAGTGATGCTCCGTGTAGGTAAGATCCTCCCTCAATCAAGACTCCATCAATTTTCATTTCACCTAATGTCGTCATGAGATCATTAAGATCTAGGGGATCAGTATTTTTTACAATAAAGATAACACCTAAATCACGGTATGGTTTTAACTCTGTTTCTTCTTTTTTTGCACTTGTGACAATCCATGTTGGTGTTTTAATTGCTGATGTTACGACATAATGTGTAAGAGGTGTTATCAAGTTCGGATCAATAATAATTCGAATAGGATTTCTTGTTTGTTTTCCATCGATCCTCGTATCTAATCTTGGATTATCAAGTAGTACAGTGTTCGATCCGACCATAATTGCCATATATTCATTTCTTAGTTCATGAACAAACGCTCTAGATTTCGCATTTGTAATCCATTTTGAATCTTTTGTATGGGTTGCTATTTTACCATCAAGTGTCATTGCATACTTCATTGCAACAAATGGTTTCTTCGTTTGTATATACTTTAAGAAAATCTCATTTTGTATTTTTGTATCGTGTTCGAGTATGCCAGATTCAACTTTGATACCAGCTTCTTCTAATAACTTTACACCTCTACCACCAACAAGTGGGTTTGGATCTAATTGACTGATATAAACATTTTTAATTTTCTTGTCAATAATTTTTAGAGCGCAAGGCGGCGTTTTACCATAATGTGAGCAAGGTTCAAGTGTGACATACATATCTGCACCTTCAACATCTTCAGTCGCATTTAAAAATGCATTTACCTCAGCATGTGCTTGTCCAAAACATTCGTGATAACCTTGGCCAATAATTTTACCGTTTTTAACGATGACTGCACCAACCAATGGATTCGGATTAACAAATCCCTTACCTTTGTTAGCGAGTTCAATCGCTATCCTCATATAATCTTCTTTGCTCATAACATCCTTATTCATGTCCTTCACCACTAACATCCGACATATCTGTTTTTATCTTTGATAAAACATTATAGAGTTTTACTGCATCTTCTTTATTGACTTGAATCGATTGATAAATCGAATAAGGAATATGTTCTGCTGTTTTAGCAAGTTCAATTCCTTCTTTAGTTAAATCAATCCATACTTTTCTTTCATCTTGTGGATCTCTTTTTCGAGTGATTCTGCCATCAGCTTCAAGTTTTTTTAGAAGTGGTGTTAGAGTTCCTGAATCAAGAGCAAGTTTTTTCCCTAAATCGGATACTGTTTGATGGTCTTCTTCCCATAAAGCAATCATCGTTACATACTGCGTATAGGTAAGCCCAAGCGGATCTAGTAATGCTTTATAATGTTTGATGACTTCACGAGAAGATGAATAGAGCAGGAAGCACAATTGATCATTAAGCTTCCATCCCACTTAAATCACCTCGGCTATATACTTTTCTATTTTGTCTGGAGTAAATCCTGGGCCAAATCTATGAATTACTTCACCTTCACGATTAACTAAAAACTTCGTGAAATTCCATTTGATTGATGTATTTGGAATAAGCTTTGATAATAAAGTGACTTTACCTGATTCACCTAAATCTTTTTTCTTTTCACTTCTTAAATACTTATAAAGAGGGTGTGCATTTTTGCCGTTAACATCAATTTTCGCAAACGTCTTAAACTTAGTTCCATAAGTGAGTTCACAAAATGATTTAAGTTCCGAATCCGTTCCTGGTGCTTGATTCATAAACTGATTACATGGAAAATCAAGAATTTCAAGTCCTTTTGCTTGATACTTTTCGTAAAGCTTTTCTAAACCTTCATATTGTGGTGTTAGACCACATTTAGTTGCTGAGTTGATAATAAGCATGACTTTGCCTCGATAGTCATTTAAAAAAATATCTTTTTGATCTACATCTTTGACTGAAAAATCATAAATATTCATTGTTTAATCTCCCTTTTTTTACTATTATATTGTATACAACTAAATTTTATCAAATTGTTTTGATGTATCCAAATGAATTGCTTACAAAAAAACACCTGCATTTTTTGCAGATGTTTTAAGTTTTTTAAATACGCTTATCATTAAAAATATCATCAAAGATAAGTGCAGATTGATAAATCGTTGGATGTCCACTTCCTGGATGTGTTCCTCCACCAACTAAATACATATTTTTAAACTCTTCAAACTTATTATGTGGTCTTAAATGAAGCATTTGATTTAGACCATGTGATAAGTTGAAGACTGCACCTTGATAGATATTTTCTTTTTGTTCCCAGTCTTTTGGTGTATAGTTGAGTTCTTCTTCAATGAGGGGTTCTAGATTTATACCATGCTTTTCTTTAATCCGGTTAATGACAAATTCTCTTAATTCATCTTTTAATAACCCATAATCAATACCACTCTTTAGGTTAGGTACTGGAAGTAAGATAAATAGAGAACTTTTACCTTTGGGTGCCATTGTTTTATCTATTTTTGATGGGTTATGCATATAGATAGCAAGATCATCAGTTAGTTTATTATTCATGAGATCACGTAAATAT
>JAEWVV010000170.1 GCA_023458995.1 Bacillota bacterium | reverse complement strand
ATATCTTACTTTGTACGCATCACGCATTTTTAGATTTTAAAGTAACAACAGCCGCTATATTTCCACATCGCGCGAACTATATCGTTGCTATCGATGGGTTTATTAAAAGAGAATGGTTACTTCGTAACGTTGGTGGAATAGCTAAAAGAAAATTCACAAATGATACGAAACTGGTTAAACAGATCAAATACAGTTTAGATACGTTAAAAAATATTTGTGCGATTTATCCGGAAGCGCGCTATTCACTGATTGGAACAACCGCGATTCTTCCTGATTCACTTGGTAAAATCATCAAACTGATGAAACACCCTGTTGCAGTTTTAAATATGCACGGCAACTACTTGTCTCAACCCGTTTGGAACTTAAAACCACGTAAAGTCAATATCACTGCTGATATGACTCAAATCATTACAAAAGATGAAATTGAGCATTTAAGTGTTCATGAAATTAATGATCGTATTAATAAAGCTTTTGTTTATGATGAATACAAGTGGCAATTCGATAATAAGGTTAAAATAAGTGAACCCTATAGAGCAGAAAATATACATCGCGTTTTATACCAATGTCCTCATTGCTTAAAAGAACATGAAATGGATTCTAAAGGAAATAAAATTTGGTGCAATTCATGTGGTAAAACATATGTCATGGATGAGTATGGTGTATTAAAAGCTACTGAAGGAGTGACTGAGTTTCCACATATTCCGGATTGGTATGAATTCGAACGAGGAGAAGTCAGAAAACAAATTGAAGCTGGTACGTATCATATTGAAGATGATGTTATGATTGAATCATTACCGAATGCAAAAGGATATATACCACTTGGTGAAGGACATCTTGTTCATAATCTACATGGTTTTGAATTAAAAGGTATGGAGTTAGGTAAACCACTTCATTTACTTAAAGAACCATTATCGATGTATTCATTACATATCGAATACAATTATCTTGAGAAAAAAGGTGACTGTATCGACTTATCAACATTTAATGATACCTATTACATTTATCCAAAGAACTTGAAAAATGTTGTTACAAAGATGCACTTTGCAGTTGAAGAACTCTATAAAATTGAAAAAGAAAAGTTGAAAAAAATAGAATCTTAATTAGTTAAAAGAAACAAGAGCTAAGCCCTTTTTCTATGTTATAATGAAGTCGAGGTTATGACTATGATATGTAAGGGTTTAAAAAATATCTGTGAACCCATCACAGAACCAAGATCAACTATAAAATATATGCTTCCTGGTGAGGAAGCTTTATTAGTTACTCCAAAAAAGTACGTTGAAGAAAAAGAATTAACCAATATTTCACCGATGCGTCAAAAAGTAGTGTGTCCTATTTTTTATGAATGTGGTGGATGCGATTTACTTCATGTGAAGTATGACGCACAGTTAAAACTAAAAGAAGACCATTTGAAAAAGCTTTTTGATTCCTTGTGTTATCAAAAAGCAATTGAAGTAATTCCTAATGAGATACCTCTTCACTATCGCCATAAAGTTGTTTTATCAACAACAACACATAAAAATAAACTAAAACTTGGTTTATATCGTGAAAAGACAAAAGAGGTTATTCCTTTCTTAAAATGCTTTTTACATGATGAAAAAACCAATTTGGTTTTAGCAACTCTCGAAGAGTTACTTAATAAATATAAAATACCTGCCTATGACATCGATAAAAACACAGGTATTTTAAAACATATTTTAATTCGTAAAAGTTATGCTAAACGTACCATCATGGTTGTTTTTGTCACACAAGGAAATCTTTTACCCAATTCTAAGAAGATTATCCAGGAGTTAAGACAAGTTCATCCAGAAGTAACTACAGTTACACAAAATATACACAACAAGAAAACTTCATTTGTTCTTCTTGAAGATGAAAAAGTTCTTTTTGGTCCAGGCTATATTTATGATGAAATCGGTGATCTAAAATTCAGATTATCAGCACGCTCTTTTTATCAAGTAAACCCAGTTCAAATGATTAAACTTTATCAAAAAGCTATTGATTTACTTGAAATTAAACAAACAGATGTCATCATGGATACTTATTCAGGAATTGGTACGATTTCACTTCTTGCAGCAAAGAAAGCGAAAGAAGTGATAGCAATCGAGACGAATCAACAAGCTCACCAAGATGCACTCAATAATCGTAAAGAAAATAATAGTTTAAACACAAGATTTGTTCATAATGATGTTGAAAGATTTATCGAAACCTATCAAGGAACTGTTGATGGTTTAATTATGGATCCAACACGCGAAGGATCAACAGAAAAGTTTTTGAATGCAGTTCTTAAGCTTAAGTCTAAAAAGATTGTTTATATCTCTTGTGAACCTATCACACAAGTAAGAGATATTAAAATATTGCAGAAAAATTATGAAATTAAAAAAGTGATTGGTGTGGATATGTTCTCACAGACGGTTCACGTTGAAACTATCACATTGCTTTCATTAAAAACAGCATAACAAAGCCATTTATAAATATTAATCAAAGGTGATTTTACCAATCAAAGGGTAAATATTGCCTTTTTTTTATTTTATAGCCATTGTGGGAACATGTGCATATCAATGAGGAAACATATATTTTACAATATTATACTCAAAATGATAGTCAAGGTTTGTTTGGGGAAACATATTTTAACACCTATTCTTGTCTTGATTTGAACTGATACCAAAAACCTGTACTTAGTGTAAACTAGGATATATGCAGGAGGCATCAAATGAAAGATAAGAAGAAAAAGAACAGGTTGTGGAGCGGAGATTTCAAACTTAAAGTGGTTTTAGATATCATTGAAAATGAACTTTCTTATAGTCAAGCAGCACGAAAATACGATATGTATTTAACATCATGGAGTTTAAATGATACATTGCCTGCGAGATGGGTATATCAGTATAGACTCTATGGGA
>JAEWVV010000169.1 GCA_023458995.1 Bacillota bacterium | reverse complement strand
ATCCTGCATCGTGTGACTCTGCAAAACTCTCTTTAGAGAAAAATGGAATAACTAATGTCACCGTTCTTCAAAGTGATTTTAAACGAGCATTATCAGGCTTAAAAGAAAAGAAGATAGATGTGATGTTCTTTGATCCACCTAGAGTTGGTCTTGGTGATGAAACGATTGATTTAATTCTAAAGTTTAAACCAAGAAGATTAATTTACGGCTCGTGTAATCCATCTACACTTGCTAAAGATTTGAATACACTTCTCAAAACATATGATCTCGTTGAATGTGTTCCAATTGATATGTTCCCCTATACATCTTTAGTAGAATCAGTATCACTTTTGACATTAAAACAGTCATAAAAATAAGTAGTGAATGAAAGTAGGATTTAAATAGATATGGAAATAAGTGATTTAAAACAATTAACCTATAATGACCACAAGTTTAAAACATTTGATAAAGTCCGTTATAATGATACTGATAAACAAGGTCATGTGAATAATGCAGTATTCTCTACATTTTTTGAAACAGGTCGTGTAGAACTACTTTATGTACCTGATAAACCTTTATTTGATGAGGGATGTGAATTTGTCATTGCAAGCAATAATATCGATTACTTAGCTGAAATTAAGTGGCCAGGTGAAGTATTGATTGGAACATCCATCACGCATATTGGTAATCGTTCAATTCATATTGTTCAGTCGATCTATCAGAACGGTAAACTTGCTGGGATAAGTCAGAATGTCACTGTTCAAATTGATCAAGTAACAAGAAAATCATTACCATTTTCAGATGGTATAAGAGAAGAATTAAAAAAATACTTACTCGAGTAAATGACTAGAAAGCGGAAAATATCCGCTTTTTATCTTATATATCTCAAAAAATGGCATAATCACATATTTCATTGTATACTAAATATAGGACTTGAAGCAGGTGATTTTATGAATCTAATCACGTTTGATTCGATCACAGATGAAATAACTGAAATGACTAAGAAAGAAACGCTTGTTTGGATTAAAAGCGTTCTTGAAAGATATATAGAAATTTATACCTCAGATATGCATACTTACGTAAACTATATTGATCTTTGTATAGACTCTAAAGTATCCGTTGGAGAAGCTAGAAAGAAAGCTTTTGAAATCCATTCCAAAGCAAGGAATTCAAAAGCGATGAATGAAAAAAACTTATACCGTGCAATCGCACATGGTATTGCTACATATCACGTAAAAGAACATGCATTAAAAAGTATGTACTACTTGAAGAAAATCAAGTAAGGGGGTAATCGCATGATTGAAATTGCTGAAGCGTATGTATTTGCTAAACTAATGACAAAAGAATTAAAGGGTCTAACGATCACAGATGTCAAGGTGTTAACAACACCACATAAGTTCTGCTGGCTATCGGGTGAACCTGATCATTATGAATCAATTCTTTTAGGTTTAAGTATTCTTGAAGTAAAATCATCTGCACATTATTTAAGAATCATCTTAAGTGATGGACATGAACTTAGTATAGCTGAAGATATTAATCTGGAATACAAACCAAAAAGACTTGAAACCTCTAAACATCAATTACAGCTCACATTCAGTAATGATCACGTCTTAGAGTTTAAAGTGAAACTTTATGGATTTATATCTTTAGGGACACCTGATTTCCTTTATGCAAACTTTCCTTATTACCGTGTTGCAGTAGATGCTATTTCTCCAACAGATCCAAAGTTTACCTATGGCTACTTTATCAATCAAACAGGATTAAATGAGAATAAAGGTTCAGTAAAAGCCGCGCTTGCTACTGAACAGCATATTCCAGGTCTTGGTAATGGAACATTACAAGACATTTTATTTGATGCGAAGATATCACCTCGGAGAAAAGTATCTACACTGACTGATATTGATAAGAAAACACTTTATGATTCAGTTATTAACAAGATTGATGAAATGATGACCTTTGGTGGTCGTGATACAGTTGTGAATATGTTTGGTGAAAAAGGTGGATATGAAGTGATGATGAAAAATGAACGTGAATTATGTCCCATCTGTCATACGCCACTTACTAAAGAAGCATTTATGGGTGGTAAAGTCATTTACTGTCCAGTTTGTCAAAAGTAGGGGGATATCATGAATGTCATCGATACATTACTTTCAAGTGACCCAGTCATTGAAAGATTAACGAAAAAATATTTACTTAAACAGAACTCTGCTTATATCAATTCAGGATATATCAAACGCTATTTAGACCTTTATGATGCAGTTAAACATCAATGGGGTAATGGCGTTTATGGACCCAAATGGATATCGACTCATTATACGATGTTAGAACTAAGATATATGGAAATCGATCCGAAAAATCCTGTTTATCAAGATGCATTAAACACGCTTCTTGATCATGAATGGAATTCATCAACCATGTATAATAAAAGTTTTCACATCGATATGTGTATCGCTGGAATGCTTTTATCTATGGTTTGTTATGGAAAGAAACAAGACTTAAGAGTACATGAAATCATCGATTATATCTTAGAAAGAGAAATGAGTGATGGAGGATGGAACTGTAGTTGGGATAGAAAGCCTACACCTAAAATTTCATCTGTCCATACGACATTATCTATCCTTGAAGGACTTCGTGATTATGACCAAAATGGTTATACTTACCGCTTAAATGAAGTGAGAATTGCGATGCTTAAAGGAATTGAAGTTTTATTAAGCAGAAACCTATATCAAATCCATGGTAAAAAGGTACCTATTCACGATAAGATGACAAAGGCATTTTATCCACCACGTTGGAAATATGATATTTTAAGAGTCCTAGAATTCTTAACATCTATTTCATATCCAGATTCCCGTGAAATGAATGATGCTATAAACATACTC
>JAEWVV010000168.1 GCA_023458995.1 Bacillota bacterium | reverse complement strand
TGTAATTGATCATGGAATGATTTACAGATGTTTGCTGCATCTTGTCCAGTCATCGCATCCACGGTGAGTAAAATTTCATTAGGTTTCGCGATTTCTTTGACATCAACTAATTCTTGCATCATCTTTTCATCGATATGAAGTCTACCTGCAGTATCGATAATCACAACATCATATTTTTTATCTTTAGCGTATTGAAGTCCTTCTTTAACGATTTGTCTTGCATCGATTAAACCACGATCAAAAACTTCAACATCAATTTGTTTACCAATGGTTTTTAATTGTTCGATTGCAGCAGGACGGTATACGTCAGCAGCAATCAACAAGACACTTTTTTTATCATTTTTACGAATGTGAACAGCTAACTTTCCAATCGCGGTTGTCTTACCAGAACCTTGAAGACCAATTGTCATAATCGTGGTGATTCCTGACATATTAAAACGAATACCTTCAGCGTCTTCACCCATGACTCGTTTTAATTCATCATGTACAATTTTAACGACTTGTTGCCCTGGATTTAATCCTTTTAAGATTTTTTCACCAAGAGCTTGTTCTTTAATGTTTGCGATAAACTGTTTAACAACTTTAAAATTGACATCCGCTTCAAGCAAAGAAAGACGCACTTCGCGCATCATTTCATCTATATCTGATTCTGTTAAATAGCCACGTCCAGTAAGACGGCGCATCGCCATCTGTAAACGTGAAGATAATGAATTTTCAGCCATTATTCATCCAACTTTCTGATTAAATCAATGAGTTCTTTTGAATTTTCTTTTTCAAGTAAATCCAGTAATTCTTGACGTTTTTCTTTTTTTTCTTTTAAGTGTAGTGCATTTTCATAAGCGATTAAATGCTCTTCAGCTTTTTTTAAATGATCATAAACAGCATTTCGTGTCACTTCAAAAACTTCAGCAATTTCCTGAAGTGAGTAATCTTCAAAGTAATAAAACTTGAAGTAACTCTTCTGTTTTTCGGTTAAGAGTTCGCCATATAAATCAAAGAGTTGATTCAGCCACTCTTTCTTTTCAAATGATTCCATAATCACCTATTAAAAGAAATCTCTAAATAATCCGTAAATATATTGCTCAATATCAAATTGAACAAGATCCTCAATTTTTTCACCAAGTCCAACATATTTGATCGGTAAATTATACATATGTCTAATCGCTAAGACAATACCACCTTTTGCAGTACCATCAAGCTTTGTAAGAATAATTCCTGATACATCGGTTGCTTCTTTGAATACTTCTGCTTGACGCATACCGTTTTGTCCTGTGGTCGCATCAATCACTAATAATGTTTCTTGAGGTGCATTCGGACACGTTTTTTGAATGACTCTCTTCATCTTAGAGAGTTCATTCATTAAATTAACTTTGGTTTGAAGTCTTCCTGCTGTATCACATAAGACAACATCGATATTTTCTTTTTTAGCAAGTTCTAACGCATCAAAAATAACCGATGATGGATCAGTTCCAGCCGGTTTATGAAATACGGGTGTATTACTTCTTCTCCCCCATTCAATGAGTTGATCAATTGCTCCTGCTCTAAATGTGTCTCCTGCAACAAGCATCACTTTTTTGCCTTCATCTTTAAGTTGTTTTGCCATTTTTCCAATTGTTGTTGTTTTACCAACACCATTGACACCAACAAAAAGATAAACGTTCATTTCACCTTCATCAAAGCGCAAATCTGTTTGAACAAGTTCACCTTTTAAGTAAATTTCAAACATTTTATCAACAATAATTTCTGCAAGATCATTGGGATCTGAGATTTGCTTATTGTTAACTTCTTTCTTTAATTCATCAATGAAATAGATGACTGTATCAATACCGATATCGGCCTGAATAAAGAGTTCTTCAAGCGTATCAAAAAGCGCGTCATCTATTTTAGATGAACGTGCAAGGATTTGTTTTAAATTTCCAAAATTTTCTTTAGTTTTATGAAGGCCTAGTTGATACCGTTCATTTTTCGGTTTACGCCCAAATAATTTCTGAAAGAGTCCCAAAATCTCACTCCCAATCCTTGGTTATTATACCATGATAAAAAGAAAACCGAAAGTTATTCTTTCGGTAAATTTTTTACAAAACTCAAGAGTTCATCAAACTTAAGATGTTGACTCATCTCATCGACATATTCTAAATAAACGATGCGTCTATTCTCATCAAGAACAAATACCGAACGTGCCTGTAATCTTAATTCTTTGATGTTTGTACCATATTGATTTGCAAAATCTAGATCGATGTGATCTGATAATGTAATCACATTTGGTAATCCAGCATTTCCACACCAACGTGCTTGTGCGAATGGCAGGTCATTACTGATTGTGATCACAGTTAGATCTTCTCTTTCAGCAAGTTCACTATTCACTGTACGTACCTGCATATCACATACGGTCGTATCAATGGATGGAACAACGTTTAAAATGATATAGCGTGACTTAAAGTCCTTTAAATGTTTGACTTCGTTTTTTGTATTTAATGCATGGAAATCTGGGGCTAAATCGCCAACCTTCTTTGTTTCACCAATGAGTGTAATTGGCTTTCCTTTGAATGTTTTCATGGATACCCTTCCTTTTTTTCATATTCTCCTATATTATATCACACCAAGACGGTTTAGGTTTAAAATTGCAATCCCCCTCCAAATGAAGGGGGATTTTAGGGGATTTGTGTGCTCAAGGCACACCATACAGGGGATAAATAACATCCATAACTGGATGCAAGATTATCTTATCATCATCGATTAGTTTTGTAAAGTTTTTTTATAATTAGTCTTTTTTCACATATTTGCAGGATGGAAATCCAGAACATGCTGTAAATTCACCATATCTTGATTTGCGAATGACTAAAGGTTTCCCACACAC
>JAEWVV010000167.1 GCA_023458995.1 Bacillota bacterium | reverse complement strand
GTGATTGCTTGTTTAGGAACCGCATCTAAGTTCTCAAAGAACCGTGCATTATCTTTACGTGTTTGATCATCAAGATTGACGATAAATGTTTCATTGGTAAAAGGTGTTCCGGGTTCATTGAATCCGATGTGTCCGTTAGAACCAATACCTAAGACCTGTAGATCAATGATATTCTTCTTAAGTAATTGATTGTATTCTTTTGCAATTGAATTGATTCTCTTCAAATCATTATCTGGAAGATGGACCATATCCATATTGATGTCGATATGATTGAATAAGTTATTGTTCATGAATGAAAAGTAACTTTGTTCATGATCACGAGGAATACCTACATATTCATCAAGATTGAACGTTGTAACATCTTTAAATGATATTTCTTTGTCCCGATATGCTTTAATCAAGTTCTGATAAAGACCAATAGGTGATGAACCTGTAGCAAGTCCTAATTTAGCTGCTTTGTTTTCCTTTAATAAATCGATGACAATTTCAGCTGCTTTTTTTGATACTTCTTGATAATCTTTTACAATAATCAGTTTCATCTTACTTCTACACCTGCTTACAGCTCTTGAGTGATTCACGAATATTCCCGTTGTGCTCCTCGAGCATGTCCTTTATTTTATTTTTGTCTTCGATATGAGACATTATACCAAAGATTGCATACTTTACAGAGTTATATCGTGACAAATAAGCTTCAGCAACTTCTTCCGTGCATCCTGTAACCTCCATAACGATGTTTGTTGCACGAGAAACAAGCTTATTATTGGACATCTGAACATCAATCATTAAATTTTCGTATACTTTACCGAGTTTAACCATCGAAGCTGTTGTAATCATATTTAGGATTAGTTTTTGAGCTGTTCCCGATTTCATACGTGTTGAACCTGTGAGTGGTTCTGCACCTGTGATGGCTTCAATTGGATGATCAGCAACTAATGCAAGTTCTGAATGATCAGCTGTTGTAATACATGCAGTTTTCGCACCAACAGATTTAGCATACTCAATTGCACCGATGACATAAGGTGTTCTACCTGATGCCGCAATACCAATGACGATATCTTTATCAGTTAAGTGAACTTTCTTTAAATCTTTTTTAGCATGTTCTTTTGAATCTTCAATGCCTTCAATTGGAAAACGGAGTGCTTTATCTCCACCAGCGATGATGCCCATGACAGTGTCATTGGGTACACCAAAAGTAGGAGGACACTCAGAAGCATCAAGTACACCTAAACGACCACTTGTACCTGCACCGATATAAATGAGTCTTCCACCATTTCTAAAAGCATCTGTGACGATATCGACAACGACTGTGATTTGATCAATTGCTTTTTCAACTGCAAAAGGAACTGTCTTATCTTCGTTATTGATCATCTGTAAAATACCTTTCGTAGATGCAATATCGATGTTTTTCGTATTCTCATTTCTTTTTTCTGTACTAATTTTACTGATGTCTACCATGTTGTCACCTCGGAAGAGAATTTTTTGATTCCTAATCTGTATGCACCAAGTACTGCATCGTTAGGATGTTCTTCCATTCTTGAGTTTTCAATGTTTTTGTTTACTTCATTTTCAAATGCATCTTTCACGAATGGAGCATTTAAAACAAATCCTCCGCGAAGTGCAATTTTAATATGTTTGCCTTTAGTCATTCTATTGGATGCTGTAATGACTTGTTTGGCAAGCATCTTACCTTCATTCACCAAGAGTTCATACGCTTCTAAATCTGAGGCTAACGCCATTTCAGAAACAACTTTAGCGAGTTGTGCAAGTTCTGTTTTTCTTGATTGATAGACATAACTTACAAGTGATTCCCTGTCTTTAACATTCATATGATTGAGTAGTGCATTCCCAAGTGGACTAAACGGGATCCCTGCATCAAAACATGCAGTGATTCTTTTTAATGCTTCGATTACAAGATGATAACTTGATCCTTCATCACCAAGTAAATACCCATATCCACCAATAAGGTTCATCTGATCATTTTCTAAAGTCATCACAGCACTACCTGTACCACCGATTGCCATAATGACATGTTCATTGTCTTTGCGGTCAATCGAATGAAGGGCAATCATAGCATCTGTTACAAGTTCAGCGCGCACTTGATATTTAGCTTCCATGTGACTCATAAGTTGTTCTTTATTCGATAACTTAGATGCACCTGATATCCCCATAATAACAACAACTTGATCATCTAAATGTCTTTCAACTAAAAGTGCTTCAATGGTTTTAAAGATATTATTGGTTGCTATTTTCTCATCAATTGAGAAATTGGAAAATCCAAACTCTGCACGCATTAATTCTTCGCCAGACTCATTAAAGATGGCACCGAGTGTTTTGGTTCCTCCACCATCAATTCCGATCACTAAATGTCGCATAGCTTACTGGAATCCTCCCTTCAAATACTAATTCACCTTTGAGATATGAGATTAATACTTTGATTGAATTGGGTGTGTACTCATATAGACATACAAAGTTATCAATACGATCTGTATAATATAAATCATAAGGATTACGCATCGCAATCACATGGACTTCGATGCCTAATTCACTTAACTTATTGATTAATTTAATCTGTGATGAATAGACGTTTGTATTGTATGAAGTGACTAAGATTTGTGAAGCTTGTTTAGCGTTGATCATCACTTCATCAATATCTTCATCAGAAGGATTGATGGCTAATTTATGTGTTTTTAAAGATGGTAATTCTTTTTTAATCTGGCTGATGATATCATATAAACCATCGGTATCATCTGCTTGTGAAGTAGCTTTTGGAAGTACCCCGATAAAGAGTGCATTATCTTTTAGTTTCAGTTTTTCACCTTTGACTAAGGTTGCTGCTCTTTTTGTGATTTCATAACTTATGCGCTTCGTATCATCGTTTTCAACTATATGTTTGATTGCTTCATACGGTGATTCTAAAGGCATAGGTTTTATATCTTCTTTATATCTTAAAACGCGTGATACACGTTCGTCAAGTTCAGACATAAGTAGTTCATTTGATTCTAATGCATTCTTGATTCGTACGATTGCTTCTTTTTGAAGTGGTTCTGAATGACAGATACAAACAAGATTTGCTCCAGCTTGAATTGCCATTAAAGATGCTTCAACTGTACCATAGTGATCTTGAACAGCTTTCATCTCCATACCATCGGTTACGATTAATCCATCGAATTTAAGTTCTTCACGAAGGAAACCTGTCAAACACTTTTTAGATAATGTTGTAGGTAATCCGTTTTCAGTGAAAGCTGGAAAATCAATGTGTGAACTCATAAGAGCTTTAATGCCTTCATTAATTGCTTTTTTAAACGGTACGAGTTCAACTGAATTTAATCTTTCTAATGGATAATCAACTTTAGGTAATGCTAAGTGTGAATCTAAGTATGTATCACCATGACCAGGGAAATGTTTTCCAGTTGCAAACACATGGTTTTGTAAACCCTTCATAAACTCTATGCCGTAATCGCTCACACGTTTAGGATCATCGCTATAACTTCTTACACCAATGACTGGATTTTTAGGGTTGTTGTTCACATCAAGTACAGGTGCTAAATTCATATTGACACCAAGCACTTGAAGTTCTCTCCCCATTAAATCACCAAGCTTATAACTATCTTCTAAACCGTTAGCAGCTGAAATCGTCATTGCTCCAGGAAAGAAAGTTGCACCATGAAAAATACGTGTAACCATACCACCTTCTTGGTCAATAGATATAAACATAGGAATACCTAGTTCAGCCATCGCAAGCTTTTGTAAACTCTGATTGAGTTCAAAGAGTTGTTTAGGATTATCTGCATTGCGAGCAAAAAGAATGATGTTGCCAACCTTGTATTTTTTAATCAGTTCAATCGCGTGATCTGTTAAGGTTGTTCCTTCTATACCGAACATCAAGAGTTGTCCTATTTTTTCTTCAGTTGTCAGTTTCTTGATATCATAGCGCATACAGATGGTACTTCTCCTTTATCATGTAAAACTTCTTTTGATCCAAATCTAATTTTTGTTTGATACTTTCTAAATCGATATCTCCATCCAAAAATGAATCTCCAACAAGTAAATTTAAGAACTTGTGTGATCCTTCTCTAAAGGGAGGTATTAATTCAAACTCTTGATGTACATCTTTGATCACTTTAAATAAAACCATACCTGCATAGACGAGTTCAGCTTCCTCGTGATCTAAGACATAAAACTCGACACCTGCACATAATTGATTATGATGTTTGGAAAATGTTGGCGTAAAGTAATGTTTTCGAAGCTTAATACCTTTTAGCTTGTACGCATCAAATGCTTTAATCACTTCATCTGCCTTAAACCAAGGAGCACCAATCAAATGGAAAGGTTTCGTTGTACCTCTACCTTCCGATAGATTAGTTCCTTCAAAAATACATGTTCCAACATAATTAATCACTGTTTCAGGTGTAGGAATATTGGGTGATGGTAAAACCCAAGGAAGTTTTGTGTCCTGATAAAGCATATCTCTTTTCCAACCTTCCATCGGGACAACAACCAAGTTACAACGAATCTTATAAACATCATTAAACAGTAATGCAAGTTCTCCAAGTGTTAAACCAAAACGTTGAGGTAATTCATAATATCCGACAAAAGAGCGATACTTTAAATCAAGGATATTTCCTTCAACTTTAAGTCCACCAAGTGGATTCGGTCTGTCTAAAACAACAAACTGTTTATTGTTTTCTTGACATGCAATCATCGCGTAAGCCATGGTGTAGAGATAAGTATAAAATCTAGCACCTACATCTTGCATATCAAAGACTAAAACATCTAAATTTTCTAACATTTCAGGAGTTGGTTTTCTTGTATTCCCATAAAGTGAATAAACCATAACACTGGTCTTATCATCTAAATAAGGTTCAAGATGAACACCAGCTTGCAGATTTCCACGAATGCCATGTTCTGGTGAGAAAAGTGCAGTTAGATTCACTTTTTCAAAGAGAATATCGATGGTTGAACGAAACGATTGATCAATCCCTGTAGGATTTGTAATTAAACCAACACGTTTATTTTCAAACAAATCTAGATATTCATCAATTCTTTCAAGTCCGACTTTCATGATTATTCTCTCCTAAACTGATGATATAATCTGTTGCTTTTTCATGAATAATCATCGCTAAAACCATCGGTAATGATAATCCCATAAACACTAGAATCAACGTCGTAATCGGTGTTAATAAAAGTGCAAACGGAATGAGATGGACGATGACAAGTAATACAGTTCTAAAGAAATACTTACCTGATAAAGCAAATGCTAATTTCATCATCAGGTTTAACGGTAAACTCGGATAAATCATTACAACCGGTAATGTGTACATGGTAACTACCAAACATCCTACAAGAAAAGCCGCTGTAATATAGTAACCAATCTGATAGAAAATATTGGGGTTATCTTTTAAGATATCCACATAATATGTCACATTGAAATATCCAACAACAATGAGTATAGTTAAGATTAAACCAATTTGAAGTTTACGCATAAAGTTTTCTTTGAAAAACAAAAAATATGATTTAAATAACTTCGTTTCATTCTTATGCTTATACTCATAAAAAAGCTTATATCCAGCACCTAGTGATGGAAAAAGTGTAATGAGTGGCAAAGAGGTGAGGATCATCAAAATATTGATCAATATAATTCTGATGATCCAATCCGCAATCGTATTAATTTTTTGATACAAAGACTTCTCGTAGTTCATAAAACCTCTTATAGGCTATCCAACGATACCTGTTCTTTCAATTGATTCAACGAATCCCTTTTGAACAAAGAGATACATAATAAGTAAAGGTAACATGATGAGTAATGCAGATACATTACTGATTAATGATAAGAATAACGGGTTATCCCAAACGTTTTGTCCAACTAGGTTTAATGCCCCTGAATAGTATAACTGTGCATAAACGTTTTCAGCAACGTTAATAAGTTGCATCGTTAATAGTGGGAAACTTCCTGTTGAGACTTCAAAGATCTTAACGAAATAAGCATCGTTCCACTGCCATACGAAAGCGAAAAGTCCAACGGTTACCATCGCACCACGTGCGTTTGGTAACATAACATTCCAGAATGTTCTAAATACGGAAGCACCATCAATTTGAGCTGATTCTTCTAATTCTTTTGGTAATCCTCTAAAGAACTGTCTAAAAATATAGATGAAGATACCAGATCGAATACCCATACCAAGACCACTCATTAAGTAAATCGATGATTCCTTACCAATCAGTTTTAAATCTCTAAAATAAAGGAACTGAGCGAGTGATAAAGCTTGAGGTGGAATAACGATGGTTAAGATAACTAAAACGAATAGAATGTTACTACCTTTAAAACGTAGACGGCTAAATGTATAACCCGCTAATGCTGTTGATGCTAACTGTAAGATCATGACGATCGCAGACATCTTAAATGTGTTAAACAGTGCATCCCAGTAATGAAGTGCCATCATGGATAATTCAATATTCATGATTGACCAGTTTGCTGGAATCCAGACAACGGCTGGGTTATTCACATCACCCGGCGCACGAAGTGCCATTAAGATTTGCTGAATTGTTGGGAATAAGATAACAAAACATAATCCAATTAAGAAGACATAACGCATGGTCATACCAAAAGCGTTTTTAATGATCTTATTTCTCTTATGCATCGTTCTAGGTTCCATCACATGATCAATATATCCAGTAACAGATGCTTTTACGCGTTCATAGATGTTAGTTTTCATAGTGTGAACCTCCAATCTTGAGCGCTTTCGCTAAAACAGCAAGAGAACCTAACATGACTAAAATGGTTGCCACATAGATCCATGCCATCGCTGAACTTAAGCCCCAATTAAGATCTTTAAGTTCATCAGAGATGATCGTTGATACAGGAGATGTTAAGAATGTATCAACAAGTGCATAAACCGTCACAGTGACGATATGAGGTGAAACGTTAGGTAAAGTAATCAACCAGAACATTTCATAACTGGTTGCTCCTTCAATTTTAGCTGCTTCATATAAATGTTTAGGAACAGATTGAATACTTGCTAAGAATAACAAGATTGGAACCCCTGCAAGTGCTAAGATATCATAGATTCTTGTAATCAAGCCAACGATAAAGGTAACAATCACTGGACCTAAACCTGTTTGAATCAAATAAAACTCTAAATCAAAGATTTTATCAATACCTGATTGCTCAAGTATTTGAGCAATGGCATCGCCACCACCTAAAGCTGTTGCTACTGCAGCTGAGTTTAAAATTACAGGAATAAAGAATATAGCTCGAATAACGGCTCTTCCTCTAAACTTCATGTTCAACAGTACAGCGATAAATAAACTAAAAATAAGTAATACAGGTAGATTAATGAGTGAATCAAATGTTGTATTTAATAATTCAACTCTAAATGATGATGTTGTTGTTACTTGCTCATTAATCGCGTAAAGATAGTTTTGAAAACCAATAAAAGTTTGTTCGATATAACCAGCTTGTGGTGTTAGTTCATAAAAACTAAAGACAAGTGATCTGATCAGTGGTACTAAGAAAAGAATAATAAATCCGATTAACCAAGGTGCTAAGAAGATAGCTGCCCAGATTCTTTTTTGATTCTTATACGTAATCTCTTTTGACTTCATACGCTTAATCAGGTTTGTGACAGGTTTAAAGAATTGTTTTAATTTTTCCATCATCTTAACCTCCCACAACGACATAATCCATCGCAGGTACTTGTGTAGTACCTACAGTGACAGGATTAAGATTATAATTGATGAGTAAAACTAAACCATGTGAATAAGTTACACGGTAAACGTTTTGTCCCATACGTTCATGATTGACTAAATATCCTTCATGGATACCTAAATCATCCATTTCATTCACTTGAGATTCAATCTTATCCAACCAATTTTCATAATGTGTTGACATAAAGTAGTTATACTCTGTTGATAGTAATTCTCTTGAATCATCATAGGATAATGTGTACTTTAAGTTTGATCCTGTTTCTAATATCTTCAAGAAGTTATATTCAGGACTACGTGTTGATGCTGTATTAATACTTTCTGCAGAATAATCGACTAAACCAGATAATGCAAGTTGTAACAACGGAATATGATCATCAATGATCGAATAAAGTGTTGTATCCGTAGGTAGGTCAATAATGGTATCTGCATAAGGTATCGCAAATCCAAGTGGATTTTCAAGCATCAATGTTTCAGTGATACCTGATAATACATCACGTTGAATACGTAATGCATCTTGACGGTAAATGGATTCTTCTTTTGTATAATGACCTGCAAGTGTTTGGCCAAGATAACCTAAGGATAAATATTCCCCGTCATACTTATCCGAAAACTTATCATAAACCGCTTGGTAATACACAGGGTTAATGACATAACTATCTGCTGAATGGATAAACTCTGTTTCAGAATAGGGAAGTCTTGATGGATAGTGATACTCAAATGAATACGCAAGTGATCCATCAATACGTGTTGCAGTGTATCTAAAATTGTCTAAGAGTTTATGATATTTAGATGCTGTAACAACATCTAGCTTCGCATAAAGTGGAATATCTAATGCTTCAAGTTCATCATAAAGCTTTTCATATTTTTTCTTCCCGCCAAGTGTTTTTTCAATCTTTGCTTGATCTTGAATCGAGGATGTTAATCCACCATTCATTAAGCCTAAATAGGAAACATTTAATGTACTTACATTACGTTTAGCAAGTTCATCGATAATTTCTTTTGCTTCTGCAAAAGTCGTCATCGAACGTGTTGCATAATGAGGAACACCTAAAATGAATTCCTTTTTATCATATGCACCAATAAATTCTGTATTTAATACGGTTTTAGTCGTTTCATCGCGGTCTGTTAAACCTAAACTGATTAAATGATCACGATAGCTCTTAGCAACACCAACATATGAATTCATAACACCTGCTAAAAACTCATAACTCACACTAAAGTCTGTATTCACAATATCTTTCGTCCATAAGTTAATTCCATATTGATTAAATCCTGATCCTAACGTTACACGTTCGGTTTCTCTTAAATCAAAGGATGTATAGGCTTTATTATAGGAGTCGATACGACCACTAACGTCAGCATGAATATTTGCCATTGCATCGCCTTCAGTAATGATCGCTGCAAAACCGCCGCTTTCTTTAACCATGCCATATAATGGAATACTAATCTTTTGTTGAGTTTCTTCCATCTTACGTGGTAGAAGTGATAAATCTTGT
>JAEWVV010000166.1 GCA_023458995.1 Bacillota bacterium | reverse complement strand
CCAATAGGGTTGTCATCACATTAATCGTTGTCGATTTCCCTGCTCCATTTGGTCCTAAGAAAGCAAAAAGACTTCCTCTTTTAACAAGAAAAGAAATATCATTAACTGCTTTAATATCTCCATAACTTTTGACGAGGTGTTCGACTCTAATAATAGCGTCCACAAATATTTCTCCTATCGTGTAATATCAAAAATGAGTATAGCACATGATGAAGTATTTGTGAATACTATTTTAAAAATTACTTTTTTATGCCTGACAGTTTGTTAAAGCAAGTAAAAGTAAAGCTGCATAACATATGATTCCGCTGATAGGGGTCAATATAATTCCGATAATTGTTTTTAATAAATGTATACTTAATAGTTTCTTAAGAATTCTACTGGTATAATAGAAAATAGATGTTATACCAATCATAAGATGTAGAAAATGGTAATAGAAAAAATACGATGTAAAAGTGACAATCACCATAGGTGCGTTGTTAACTGTCTTCGCATAAATAGTCCCAAGTAAAAAGAGAATACCGCTAAAAAAAACATGCACATGGAAACAATAAAATATACTTTTTGAAATTTGTGGGAGTTCGTCATCATTGTCATATCACTCATAATTTCACATCCTTTTGTATTCATTATAGTTTTTTTTATTTGTCTTTGTGTATGAAATACATTTTCACCAATAAATTCGTCTTTATTGACGTATTACTTGTAGAAGGAGTTGATCGTGATGGTCATTGAAAAGTTAAGACGTGATTACAGTATTTCCATTTTGCTTTATATCGTGGTGGAACTTACATTAGTTCTTCTATTCACTCTATCTTCTACACTGTATCAAGATATTTTATCTGAAAGTATTATTCTACTCATTGTAGGCTCTATAGGCTTTTCATATTATACAATCAAGCATATTAAAAGTCGCTACCAAGCAATCATGTGCAAAAAGTTTAAAGTTATCTCACTTGAACACAAACTGGATTATCCATCGTACTTCAAGAAAAAGACATTATTCTCCTTATTAACACTTAATCGAGCATATCTCACAAAAAACAAACTCATTCCTGTTAGATTCATCAGTTTCATCGAAGGAAAAGTATGTTACCCCATCAAAGAGTTAAATGAAATTGAATTAAATAACCATTATCAAATCCTTCATATCCATCATGGACATGCAGCACTTATTCAAGATATGAACAACAAAAAATATGTGATACATCTTCAAAATCTCGAACCTATAGAATAAAGCACCCTCACCTGGGTGCTTTCATTTTTAAACAATGGATTCTTCAGATAAATGGTTTGTATGTTTTCGGTAAGTTATGGTGAATAATATTAAAATAGCACTCATCACAATAATCCATATTGGATAGAAAAAGATTGAAACTTGTCCGAAGAATAATCCTGCGAGTGGGGTTAATAATCCAAAACCGACATATCCAATTCCCATTTGTAAACTTATGATCTTTGATAGTTTATGTTTATCAAATACGAGTGCATTCATAAACATCATGTTTGGATAAATTGGACCAGCTCCAAAACCAAAAATAAAGACAATGATAAAGTATATCCATATTTGATCAAATCTTAAAAACATCAATATCCCAGCTAGAAGCATCAACGCTTGACCAATACGCACTAAAATGTTCGGTGCGACTTTCCCAGATACAAATCCACTGACTAATCTACCAACCGTAAGTGCGAGATAGAAAGTTGTTGTAAAAAGAGCTGCTGTTGCATAACTGACTTCTTTTTCAATAAAGAAATAACTTGCAATCCAAACACCACCTAATGACTCGATATGTACATAGATCAAGAAGATGACAATACTTTCGAGTGCACCTTTTGTCTTTAAAATCTCTTTTAGTGTGACTGTTCTGTGTGTTTCTTGTCTTTCCTCATGATTTTCTTTATGCCAAAGCTTAAACGATGTAAAAATCATGACTGAAATAACGAACAAAATACAACCAACAATAATATAACCAAGACGCCATTCATTAAGGTTTAATGTATACGCCATAACCGTTGGTCCTAACGTGACACCAACACCGTAGAATGAATGTAGGTAATTCATATGTTTTGCTTGATAATGCGTTGCTAAATAATGGTTAAGCGAGACATCGATTGCACCAGCTCCAATACCTAAAGGTAGAGCAAAGAAAAGCATTTGATAAAACTCATTGACTTGGCTAATTGAAATTAAAGCAAGTCCAGTGAATAAAACCGATACTGCTGTAATCCACTTTGTTTCAAACCATCGTAAGAGTCTTGGCGCATTAAATGTTGATAATACAGAGAAAATATAGACAGCGACTGTCATAATCCCAAGTGTTTCTAAAGATGTATTCAAGTCTACTCGAATTAAACTCCAAGCAGAACCTAAGAGGGCATCGGGTAGTCCGAGTGCGATAAATGTAATGTAAATAACAACGAGTAAAAGAAATGATTTTAGCTTCATGATGTGACCCCCAAACATTCACCATTATAGCATAAAAAGAGGGATGCTCGATATCCCTATTTTTTGTTATTTTTTGTTATGATCTATTTTCTTTATCGTCGTACATAAAGTCATCTGCATTTTTCATGACATCATAGATATCAGCATCTACATCTGTTTTAATCGCATAACCTAAAGCAACTGTGATTTGTTTGCCGCGTAGTGTTTCTTTTTCAAATGCATTGATTAACCGATGCTTAATTTCATACATATCTATCTCTGATGTATTAGGTATGAGCACTAAAAACTCATCTCCACCAATACGACCTAAGATATCCTTAGATTCAATGTGATTTTCGATAATTCTACTAATCTTTTTAAGTAGATCATCACCTGCCTGATGTCCATTTTCATCATTCATTTCTTTTAAATCATTAACATCCAGAATCATTATTCCAAGAGGTAAGTATCTGTCTTTATCTAAATCCTGAATGACTTGGTCCATGTAACGTCTATTATACAAACCTGTTAAATAATCATGATAACTTAAAAATTCGATTTCTTTTTGTTTTCTAAGTTTCTCTGATATATCTCTAAAAATGATAACTACACCTTCATGAACTTGTTTAGCATCTTGAATAGGTGCAACACTGAGTTCAATTTGTACTTGTTTTCCTTTTTGATTTAAAAGTGTAGCCATATTGATATAGAGTGCTTCTGTTGTTGTAATCATCGTTTCCATTGAATGTGCAATACTCGTATTTGAATCTTCAAAATAGAGTTTCATGACATCCCAAAGTTTTTTTCCTTGTGCATCTTTTTCTTCATAAGCGAGAAGCTTTTCTGCATTTCGGTTCATAATCACAATATGTCCTAATTTATCGGTTGAAATAATCGCATCTCCGACTGATAAAAGAGTTTTTTTAAATAAATCTCTTTCAAGTGATAATTGGTCTTGGAGAAGTTTTCGTCCTGTGATATCCCTTGCTGTACCAACATAGCCTGTAATATTTCCCTTATCATCCGTCATGGTTGATGCATTTGTGTTATACCAACGGTACTGTCCATCATGTGTTCTTATTCTAAATTCTTCAATCGCAACATGTTCCCCTGTTTGTTGAATGTGGACAAAAAACTCTTCCAATCTGGAAAGATCTTCTGGATGAATAAATGTGTTAATATTTGTTTTTAATGTATCTTTAATATCATGTTGTAGTTGTCTTTGCCATGCATCTGAAACAAATGTGATGTATCCCTCAGATTCCAATGTATAAATAATATCATAGCTGCTTTCAATTAAAAACCGGTAATATTTTTCACTTTTGTATAGAGCATTTTCAAGATTCTTCCATTTACTAATGTCAAGATGAATCCCAACCATTTCCTTAGGACTACCATCATCACACCATGACACAATTTTTCCTCGGTCACTAATCCAAACATCGTAACCATTTTTATGACGCATTCTATATTCTGTTAAATAATAATCTGTTTTTCTATCAATGACTTCTTGGATCACTTCATACGTTTCTTTTAAATCATCGGGGTGAACAAGTCTTTCCCATGTTTTAATATTGAGTGGTCTTAGTTCATCAAGCGTATAACCAACCATCTCTGCCCATCTGTCATCAAATACGGTATCATCTGTAACGATGTTCCATACCCAAGTTGCTGCACGGGTTGTTTTAATAAAAATTTGATATTTTTCCTTTTCAACATTAAGTTTTTGTAACATTTGATTGAGTTTATCAATGTTGATACTAATCCCTAATAAAGATTTAGCACCTTTTTCGTCATATTCAATCGTTGTTTTTGTATAGATCCATATATAATGGCCATCAGTATGTTTGAGCCGATTAATCACGCTAGTTTCTTTTAGATTATGCTTAATGGCATCACTAATTTTATTCTTGATCATCACGCGATCATCCGGATGCCATAGATTCATCCAATAGCCTTTTGTAGAGAGTGATTTCATATCAACTAAACCTATGAGTTGTTCCAAACCAAAAAAAGGAGTTAAAACTTCTGTTCTTAAATCTGATCTCCACATGGCGATGTCCATGCCATTAATCAGCTGTTGGTATTCGATGTAACGTTTATAGTCTTCTTCATTTTGTGTGAGATTTTTGACAAAGTCATCCATACGGTAAACCTCCGTCCTCCCCTATTATCATCATTGTAGCATAGTCATATTTATTAAATTATCGTATTTTTCTTACGTTTTTCTTAATTCAACAAAAAAGAAGGCTTTTTTTACCTTCTTTATAAATAAATTCATTATATTTTAAGATTTACCAGCGTATTTTCCACTAATGTAGCCACTTGACCATGCCCATTGTAAATTATACCCTCCACACAATCCATCAATATCAAGAATCTCTCCGCAAAAATAGAGTCCTTTAACCTTCTTGGATTCAAGTGTTTGAGGATTAACATCACTCGTAACAATACCACCAGCAGTCACTTGTGCATCATCAAAATCTTTTGAGCCAATAACCTTAAATCTCCAATCAAAAAGTATATTGATCAGTTGATTTAGTTTATCTTTAGTAAGCTGTTTAATAATTAAATGCGGTTCAATATTCAGTTCTTTGAGTAGGGGGTGAATGATTCTTTTATTAATGAGACCGATTAAACTCATTTCAACTTCTTTATCTGATAGTTGACTAAAACGTCTTGCTACTTCTCTTTTGTCCGGTCCATTGACTAAGCAAACTTTAATATAGACTTGTTTATTTTCTTGTAGGAGCGCATTCGCTTTTCTGCTTATTTGAAGAATGGTTGGTCCACTGATTCCATAGCGTGTAAAAAGGACATCGCCAAACTCAGATTGTATCGATACTCCATCATGGATAAGTTCAACTGTTCCTGGAAATTTAACTCCATCTAGCGCCTTTAAATGGGGACTTTCTAATTCCAATTTGACAAGAGCTGGAAAGATTTGTGTCATTTGATGACCTAAAGACATCGCGAGTTGATAACCGATTCCATCACTACCGCTTTTAGGCATTGCCATACCACCTGTAGCAAGAATAACTTTATCAGCTTCATAAAACGTTTGATCTTCTAGAGTGACTTTAAATGTTTGATTCTTTTCAAGTTGAACCACTTTAGCTTCATAAACGACTTTGATACCTAATCTCATGATTTCATAAACGAGAACATCAACTATTGATGATGCTTGTTCAGATAATGGATATGTTTTACCTTCAGCTTCGACTTTTGGAATAATACCTAATTCTTCAAAATATGATAAAGTCTTTTTAGGACTCATTTGTTCAAAGACAGGTTTAACAAAATAGGGTTGATTATAATGAAGTTCTGTTGCGTCGACATTGGTAAAATTGCAACGGCCATTGCCTGTCGCAAGTATTTTTTTACCTAACTTATTATTTCTCTCTAAGATTATTACTTCACTACCCTCTTTGTTACACGCTAGAGCTGCCATTAAACCGCTTGCTCCACCGCCAATAATTATGACTTTATTCATATTCTCACCAAAATCATTATATCACGGGTCTTCAATCAAATTATCATTTATAAATAATGCTATAATGTGGATATGGAGCGTGAACTTATGAACCAAGTGATTGAAAAACAAAAAGCATTTTTTTTAACTGATCAAACCAAATTATACAGCTTTCGTATTGAACAACTTAAAAAACTAAAAGCATTAATCATTGAAAATGAACAAAACATTTTAGATGCACTCAAAAAAGATTTAAATAAATCAAGTTTTGAAGCTTATACGACTGAGATTGGTTTTTGTCTTCATTCCATTTCTAAAACACTTAAAAGCCTTGAAAAATGGATGAAACCTAAACGTGTTAAAACACCAATCTATCAACTCAATACTTCATCTTATATCGTTGCTGAACCAAAAGGAACAGTACTCATTATCGGTCCATACAATTATCCTTTTCAGCTTGTTATAGAGCCATTAATTGGTGCGATTGCTGCTGGTAATACAGTGATCATTAAGCCATCTGAGTTTGCTAAAGAAACAGAAAAAGTTTTAGTTGATCTGATCAACAACCATTTTGACCCATCAATCATTCATGTATTTACTGGTGATCAAGAAATCACAAGTGAACTTCTATCTTATGCTTATGATCATATCTTTTTTACAGGTAGTACACGTGTTGGACAAATCGTTTATGAAAAGGCAAGTAAGACATTAACACCAGTTACTTTAGAACTTGGTGGTAAAAGCCCTACGATTATTGATAAAACTGCGAATCTAAAAGTGACTGCTAGACGTATTGCTTTCGGTAAATTCATTAATGCTGGTCAAACGTGTATTGCTCCTGATTATATCTATGTTGATAAAACCGTTCATGATCAATTCATAAATGAACTCAATCAAGTCATTCAAACCATGTATGCACATCATGATGACTTTGGTCGTATCATTAACGAAAGACATTTTAATCGTTTAATTAAACTGATTGATCACACAAAAACAGTTCATAAGAACGTTGTTAATAAAGATGATAAGTTTATTAGTCCAACAATTCTAAAAGATGTGACATGGGATGATCCTGTCATGAAAGAAGAAATTTTTGGTCCGATTCTACCTGTATTATCTTTCGATTCCATCGATGAACTCATAACCATCTTAAAAACAAAAGAGAAACCACTTGCTCTCTATTTATTTTCCAAAGATAAGGAAACTCAAAACAAGATTTGGAATTCACTTTCCTTTGGTGGAGGAGCTATCAATGATACGTTAATGCATGTAAGTAATCCATATCTACCTTTTGGAGGTATCGGTCCTTCTGGTATAGGATCTTATCATGGTAAGTTTTCGTTTATCTTGTTCTCTCACATGAAAGGCTATATCAAGCGAAGCACTTGGTTGGATTTACCAATTACTTATCCTCCTTATTCTAAGAAGAAAGAAAGGTTAGTAAGAAAAATACTTAAATAAAAAAATACTTAATCATTAACAGATTAAGCATCATAAGTTCAAGATGATCTGCTTTTAGCAAATCATCTTTTTTTATTCTTTTCGTCAAATACATCTTTAATGATTGAAATCAGTTCGTGTGAATCACATGCTACATAATCAAATAAGTTTTTATAATCGATTGTTTTATTTAACTTCCAGTCCATTAAAACAGAAATGACCCTAGCATTACTTGATGCAATCCCATCAGATTTTTGGTCACCGATATAGATTGTTTGTTCATGTGAACAGTTAAAGAATTCTAAATGGTTAATAATACCCTCCGGATCAGGTTTTGGCTTGCTGACATCATCAAAGGCTACAATATGTTCAAAATACTCTAAAATCCCTAATGACTCAAGTTCACTTATTGCAATCTCTCGCATTTCAGAGGTCACGAGTCCAAGAAGATAGTCTTGTTTCTTTAATGTATCAAGTAATTCATGAACACCTTGAAAGAGTTTCAAATACTTATTTTTATATGTTTGGTTTAACTTATATATTTCATCTAAATGTTCTTGGTTAAAATCACCATAAAGTTCTTTTATGACATCTGGATATGAAGCAGCAAAAACATCACCTAAATCAAGTGTATCAAATGATATTATTGGGGGATAAGTCTTAGTTAACTGATCATAGATAAATAAAACAAGTTCATCACTATCAATCAGTGTGCCATCCATATCAAAAAGAACTAATTTCTTCATTGGTAAAGCTCCTTTTTCATCATTGATAAATCAACTTAATTAAGAATAAAAGATTTCATGCCTTTGATCATGAAATCCTATCTGGTGACTTATGTCACTTAGAAACTATAATTCCTTTTTTATTTTGTCAATTATTTGTGTCCTTCTTCTGGAACGATGCAAATAAACTTAAAGACACCCTTGCCTACGTTTTTAAACTGGTGAAGTGTATTTCCTGGAATATAGGCATAAGAACCTGCAGAGACACTTTCGACTTTCCCATCTATCATGAGTTCACCTTCACCTTCAATCACGTAGTTCACGTGATACCAAGGATGTTGATGTTTAGGTGTATATCCGTTTTCTTGGACTTCTAGAACACGTAACACATGACCTTCCCAACCTTCTTTAGGTGATACTAATACTTTAATCGATGCATGTTTAACTTCAGGACTTGTTAATTCTTTAACTTGTAGCAAATCGAGATGACCAATCATAATAACCTCCACAAAATGTTTTATTCACACACTTTTATCATACCATGAGTTTTTAGCCGCATATCCATGTTTTGATTATGATGGATATCGACTTCTTTATTCTTTTTCTTTTTTAACCTATTTTATGCGCAAATTGTTATAGATCTTAAGTCTCATCCCATAAAATAAAAGAAAAAGGGAGAAAAATATGCAAAATCCAATATCAATCACACAAATGATTAAAAAACCTGTTGAGCAAGTCTGGTCTTATTATAACGATCCTGGTCACATCGTCAAATGGAACCAAGCTTCTATTGACTGGCACACTGTTTCTGCTGAAAACAACCTCACGGCTGGGGGCCGCTTCAATTACCGTATGGAAGCTAAAGATGGCAGCTTTGGTTTCAACTTTGAAGGCACATATGAAAAGGTTGAAAACTTACATCAAATCGATTACGTTCTAGATGATAACCGTCATGTTTCAGTTACATTTGCAAAGAAGGATATGTATACAAAAATCACCGTTATTTTTGAACCTGAAGCGGAAAATGATCCAATGTTTCAGGAACAAGGTTGGCTTGCTATTCTCACAAGTTTTAAAAACTACGCAGAAAACCAAAAATAATGATTCATATTTTTAAAATGTAATCAGCTTTTTGCTCAATATGAAGATGCTTGATATAACTTCTTTCTTTTGGCATCCACACATGAATAAACTTGATTAACCTTTTAAAACCGTTTCTTTTGTAAATACGACGAATTGCTTTCATAAATCCTATTTTCATTAAAATTTTATAATCATATTTTACTTCTAAATGAGGGTGCATACTATATGCACCTTCAATGATATTAAATGGTCGGTATGAAATACTTATGTTTTCTAAATGTTGATGTTTTTTAAAGTCAAAGGGTTGATAAGATACAACTTCGCTTAAGCTTAAAGGTTTAAGGATATCTCTATTTATCTTATCAAAATCGATGTTACTTCCATATTTAGAAATAGGATCATTTGGATTATTCTCTATTTTCTTGAAGAAATCATCGGTGTGAAATACACTTCCATTAAAAATAGTTCCTAACATTTTTGATAGTGTTGATTTTCCAGATGCTGAATTACCATCTAATGCAATTATGAGTTTTCCTTTTTGATGGTAAAGATCATCAAGTATAGAGATGAGTCGTATAAGTTTTAAATCATCATTTTTCAAGATTACATAGGATACTTCATAACTGATAGAAATATCCTTAACATTTATTCGATCTTGAATGCGGTAATTGATCCATTTCTTAAGTGTTTCAAGCGATATAGATGTCTTACTCTCTTGATCAAAGAGTATACATGAATACTTTCTAGATAGTCTTATCATAGAACCAACACCAAATGAATCAAACTTAAAATGAGGAGCCATGACAATCATTTCATGTAACTCCCTTTTTTGTTTAATCCATGTTTTTTTAATATTTCTAAGACTATTCTTTTTCTTCATTATTAATGTTAAAAACTTGAGTTCTCTTAAGGGATATGAATAGAAGAGGAACTAAAACTATTTGAATTGTAATACCTGGTAGACTTGTAACAAACCCAGCTGTAATGAACTTATCAAATGTGAATGTCATACCCGCTAAACCATAGAAAATCTTAGCTGCTAAACCCCAGATAACTCTACCAAGAATAAGTGATATGCTAAGCGAAACATAAACAAACAAGGGACGTTTAGGAAGTAGTTTATATGCGAGGCCAATGAAAAGTCCATAGCTTGCGAGTTCAAACATCATAGTTATTGCAATCGGAAATAGTGGTGGCATACCTACGAGTATACTTCTTAAAAAGGGTGTGATCAGTCCAACTAAGAATCCATATTTAAATCCTAAAACTAAACCTGCAATCAGAGTTGGAATATGCATTAAAAGAAATACACTACCAAGTTGTTGATTACTTCCTGTTAAAAAGGGTAATACAATACCTAATGCGATAAATAAACTAGCTATAACAATATCTTTAATATGCTTACTTGTTTTTTTCATGATTATCTCTTTCTTTATTAGTTTATGAATGAAAAGCACCCTGGACATTTGACAGGATGCTTTTATTTATTAGAAGCGGTTTTTGTCAATCCATAATCCTAATGCTGGGTTTGGAATATAGAAAATTTCTTCTCCATCACTTAAGATATTCCAACCTGCTTTTAGTTTCTTAGGATCATATTTTAAGACCATGTCGTCATAATCAGCTGCTTTAAAGTAAACAGACTCAATTTCAGATTTTGATATCTGCTTGACGGCATAAGTAACAGTAAATCTTCCATCGGATGAACCATGAATCAAATGTGCAGTAATACCCATGTTATCTTTTAATTCTTGGTTTGTCTTAAACAGTTCAAGAATTTTAAGACGTCCCTGATATCCATACTTTCTAATCAGTTCATCATTTTTTTTATCTTCACCAAACTTTGTGATACCTGGTGCTAAAACAATCAGTTCACCACCATCTTCAATGGCCATACGGGTACGGTAGATTGCTTTATTACCTAGCCAAGTACTCTTAAATTCTTTAGGTTCAAGATATACAACACACTTTTTAATGCCACGATCAAGGAAATTTAAGTTTTTCTCTTGAGCAAGCTCAATACCGAGTTCAAATCCTTTTCTTGATTCACTCATAAATAAACCGTGGGTTAATGTTTTTCCTTCGGGTGCTGTTGTTACGGTGAGTACAAATAAAACTGGACGTTTGATTAAAAAATGGGTTAATGCATAATCTAGCACTTTTCTAACAGGTGTATGGTCTTTACCCATCATGCGTTCCATGCCGTATACAGCACCTAACATGTGTGACTGGTTAATAATGTTTTTACCACCACATCCAACAAAGAGATTCTTTGAATGGTTAGCTATACCGACGACTTCATGAGGAACAATTTGTCCGATTGAAATGATGAGATCATACTTTGGATCCATAATCCGTTTGTTGATTTCAACATTGATTGGACTATCCCATAAACCTTCAGAAACTTCCATTAAAAACGATTTGGGTACTTCACCAATTGAAACAACATCTTCCCGCCAATTATGATAGATAAATTTTTCAAATGGAATATCACCAAACATCTCTTCACATTCCGCTTTTGTCATCGCTTCATGTGTCCCAAGTGCTGGTAAAATATCTACTTCTGCATATTCTTTTAGAAGATGATAATACGTATTTGTAATTAAACCTGCATTCGAATAAAATCTCGTAAAATCAGGTGGTACGAGTAATACTTTCTTGACTTTTTTACCTTCAAGAGAACCTTTAACTGCATTTTTAATCTCAGATTCACTTAAACCCTCTTGATGATTTGATTTAAGAAATATTTCTGTCATAGAAGTCACCTAAACTCCAGAATAAGCGAAAAATCCACCATCGACTGGGACAACAACACCTGTGACAAATCCTGATTGCTTAGAATCGATCAGCCACAATAGTGTACCAATAAGTTCTTGAGGTTCTCCAAAACGACGCATGGGTGTTCCTGCAATAATTTTATGTGAACGGTCTGACAAACTTCCATCAGGTTTAAAAAGTAAGTTTTTATTTTGTTCTGTTGCAAAAAATCCTGGAGCTAATGCATTAACTCTAATACCTTCTTTAGCAAAATGAACAGCCATCCACTGTGTAAAGTTATTGATTGCTGCTTTCGCTGCGCTATATGCAGGAATCTTTGTTAAAGGATTGAATGCACTCATGGATGAGATATTTAAAATCGTGCATCCAGATCTTCCAATCATATCCATACCTAAAACTTGAGATGGAATAAGAGAACCCATAAAGTTAAGACCAAAAACGTCGTTAAAACCGTCTAAATCCATGTTAAAGAAATGTTTTTGACCTTCTTCATGCATCGCTTTTTCATTAAAATATTCATCACTTGTCGTTGCTTTAGGATCATTTCCACCAGCACCATTAATTAAAATATCAACTAATCCAAATTCTTTATGGATAATGTCTTTCGCACTCATCATGTTTTCTTTAGATAAGACATCTGCTGAAACAGCTAATGCTTTATATCCATTTGATCGAATTTCTTCAGCTAACTTTTCTGCTTTTTCAAAACTACGTCCTAAAATAACAACTTTACCGCCAGCTTGTGCACATGCTTTTGAAAACTGAGTGCCTAATACACCAGCACCCCCTGTTATAACTATGACTTTATCGGTTAAGTCAAACACCAATGGATAACTCATAATTACACATTATACGTCGTTGAAGACGTCTTTCCACCGCGGCCTGTCCAATTGGTATGATGAAATTCACCACGTGGTTTATCAGTTCTTTCATAGGTATGAGCTCCAAAATAATCTCTTTGAGCTTGGAGTAGGTTAGCGGGTAAGTTTTCTGTACGGTATGAGTCAAAGTAATTTAAGGCAGCTGACATTGCGGGCGTTGGAATACCATTTAAGACAGCAGTCGAAATAACTTTTCGCCATGCTTCTGACATCTGTTCAATCGCATTATTGAAATAAGGGTCTAAAAGTAGATTTGTTAATTCTGGATTTTGATCAAATGCCTCTTTAATCTTACCTAAGAAAACAGAACGAATGATACAACCACCACGCCACATTAAAGCAATTCCACCATAATTTAAGTTCCAATTATTCGCTTTAGCAGATGCTCTCATAAGTGCGTAACCTTGTGCATAAGATACAATCTTAGCTGCATAAAGTGCTTTTCTAATATTTTCAATAAATGCTTTCTTATCGCCTTCGAAATAAACTTTCTTTTGTTTGAATGCTTTAGATGCAATAACTCTTTCATCTTTCATCGCTGAGATGAAACGTGCATAAACAGCTTCTGTAATGAGTGTAAGAGGTACTGAATCTTCTAAAGATTGAACAGCAGTCCATTTACCTGTACCTTTTTGTCCAGCAGTATCTAACACTTTATCAATCAAGGGTTTACCATCTTCATCTTTAAAGGATAAGATATCACCTGTGATTTCAATTAAGTAACTATCTAATTCAGTTTTATTCCACGCTTTAAAGACATCTGCCATTTCATCTGCAGATAATCCTAAGACTTCTCTCATCAAATGATAAGCCTCAGTAATTAACTGAATATCACCATATTCAATCCCATTATGAACCATCTTAACGAAATGACCAGCACCATCTTCTCCAACCCAGTCACAGCATACTGAACCATCAGATACTTTAGCTGCGATGCTTTGGAAGATCGGTTTAACATGTTCCCATGCCTTAACTGAACCACCTGGCATAATGGATGGTCCTAAAAGAGCTCCTTCTTCACCGCCGGATACACCGGTACCAATGTATAAGAAACCTTTTGATTCTACATATTTTGTACGTCTAATACTGTCTGGAAAGTGTGAGTTACCACCATCAATGATGATATCACCTGGTTCCAAAAGTGGAAGTAATTGTTCAATGACTTGATCAACTGGATCTCCAGCTTTGATCATCATCATAATTTTACGTGGTTTTTTAAGTGATTTAACGAGTTCTTCAAGACTTGATGTCCCAATAATAGGTAAATTTTTTGCACGTCCATTAAGAAACTCATCCACACGACTTTGTTGCCGCGCATGAGCTGTCACTTGAAAACCTTTAGATGCCATATTGAGAACTAAGTTCTCACCCATGACAGCCAAACCAGTGAGTCCAATATCAGATAATTGTTTCATATGTATTCTCCTTTTTACCGCTTAACGCGCGCATTGCCTTCCCAGATGTTCCAAATTTGTTCTTCATCTTGAGGCATACCAAAATCATCTAAAAGCGTAACGACATAAGCCCCTGATGCCCAAGCAAATTGTGCACATCTTTCGCTTTCCCAATTATTTAGTAGTCCATATAATAGTCCACCTACAAATCCATCACCACCACCTATACGATCAAGTACAGGAATATGTCTTGGTTCAACGACTGTCCAAGATTCACCATCTAATAAAATCGCACCCCATAAGTGCTCATTTGCACTTAAGACTTGACGTAATGTTGTTGCATACGTTGTTGCATGTGGAAATGCTTTTTTAACGTTATGAATAAGTTCTTTAAAGTTTTCAATTTGATCTTTAATGTTCTTTCCACCTTCCTCAGGTCCATGAACACCAAGTGCAAGTTGGAAATCTTCTTCATTACCGATCAATATATCCGCGATACTTGCGATTTCTTTGAAGACTTTAGAAAGTTCTTCTTTTCTATTTTTCCAAAATGATGCTCTATAATTAATGTCAAATGAAATCTTTGTTCCGCTCGCTTTAGCATATCGTGCGAGTTCTAAACAGAACTGACTTGTTTCGGGTGATAATGCTGCAATTAAACCTGAGAGATGAAGTAGTTTGACGCCTTCTACGTTAAAGATTTTATTTAAATCAAAGTCTTTAACATTGAGTGTACGTCCAACTTCGCCAGCACGATCATTTTGAACTCTTGGTCCACGCATTCCATAACCGCTATCTGCGATATTGAATTGATGACGATATCCCCATGGTCCACCTTGTTCAACTTCAACACCTTCGAAAGCCATACCTCTTCTTCTTAAATCGTTTTTAATAAAAAGTGCAACAGGGCTGTCTTTAACAAACGTAGTCAATACTTTTGTTGGTAAACCTAATGAAGCTGAAATACTCATCACATTGGTTTCAGCACTCGTAGCTTGCATGACATATTGGTTTGAGATATGTACAGGTTGACGATCAATTGGTGTAATTCTAACGCCCATGGATGAGGGTACAACCATTGCATATGCTGCATTTTCTTTAAACTTCATGGCATGTTCTCCTTTTTTATTTAGCAAAACCTTGGTAAAGCAATTCTAAGTGTTTTCCAATATGTTTATATAAATTATCACTATAGGTCTTACTTTCTTTATCCCACAAGTTATACAACTTATCTTTGAAAACAAAATTTCTATCTATGTCTTTATGATTGAGTATAAATCCATAAGTGATATGAATCAATTGTCTTGCATCATTTTGATGGAATAAAGACTCTAGTTCTTCATCTTTTAATGTTTTCAAGTCTGGAATTCGATTTAGGTCCGTTGTCACATGGTAAAACTTCTTCGCTTCAGCAAACATTGATAATGCATAAGCATGAATATCACGATAGAGCTTTGGATCTCTAGTCGCAACCACACGCATTGCTTCTAACCAGTTTGTTCCAGCTGTCTTCACATGGAAGTTTCCTCTTGTATATTTACCAACAAGAGAAAATATCGAAAACTTATCAGATCCTGAATGGATACTTAATTTATAACCAAATTCACGTGCAATCGCACTGTGAACAGCAAGTTCTTCTTCAAACTGATTAATATTGCCGACATAATCGACACCCTTTTGGAATTCACCACAAAAACGTGGAGCCATCGTATCGAGTTTAACACCTCTTAATGTCAATTCGTTTGCTACAAAATAGTGTTGTGTAGGTGTGGTTGGAGTTGCTGTTTCATCAATGGATATTTCAAAGTTAGCTTCAGCTTTTTTCTCAATAAAATAGGTTTGATAAATATGTGCTGCAAAATCAATGGCTTTACCATAAACTAGAACACAGCGTTTTAATTCTTCTTCATTAAACTCAATAGCGTAACCTTCAACATCAAACGCATTTTTTAAGTATCGATCTTTTAATGATTCATCAAGGACACATGCTTCGTCTACTTGTTCTTTCGTCATTACAGTAATATCATTTCTGATGTGTTCGCTACAATCAAGTGTAATCATTGAATAACCTAAGGATAATGCGTATTCGATTTCAGATGGTTTCTTTAAGTGATCTCCATCCGCACCAAAGCCACGTTTAAATCCGTCTTTATATACTGCAAAAGAAGCAGAATCTAAGACATCTTCATAACTGCGGTTTGTCAGATTAAGTTCACGAATGGATTGTTGCGCAAATATAGGATATGCATCGTATTCATTGAAGACACGAATATGACCTGGTGTTGCAATACCTAGACGGTCACCAAGACCAAAACTTCTTTCTTTGTGTAAAACAGGAATAGGTTTCGTAAAAGGAAAAAGTTCTCTTAATACTTGCCCATTTTCAAATGTTAATTTTGCTTTAACATAAGAAAGATCATTAGACTTGATAACATCACCGTGAAATTTTGATGCTAACGCACCAGATGCGATTAGATAATCTTCACGACCATCTTTCGCCATAAAAACCCATGTATCCATTACTTTGTTCACAGATTTAGGATAAACACCATAATGACTTGCTGAGTCTAACTGAGGTAAAGCTTTAATGAATTGGTTTAATTGCATCATGTTCATACTCCCTTATTTCATATGTTTTAAAACGTGCAAAAAAGACAGTTTCGTCTTTTATTTGATATGTGTTCGTTATCTTTTACAACCGTACGCATATATAGACACCGTCTATAATTAATACCCAATTACATTGTATCACGGTTAATCATAAGGTGTCAACGCTTACAGAAAATTCTCGTTACTTGTTTTATTCAAAATATGCTTTATTTATTTTAAATGTTCAATATCAAGAAAGTTTTGATGTATAACCCTGTAATGTGGATGATAATGACTCACATAGATCTCGCTATGATGAACTGCTGGGTAGTTTTTTTGTTTTAATTCAGTTATAAATTCATCAAACTCACTTAAGTAATCTAGCAATGATTGTTCTTTAAGAAACGATTTCAGTGTATGTAGTGAATGATTCATTAGTGTTAATCTATTCTCTTTGTTCCCTAAATCCAAAAGCATCGTTTTATAAAATCCATCGATCAGTACTTCCTTAGATATACGCTTTGAAATGACTACTTTGAGATCTACACGATAAAAACCATGACCAATATACTCAATCAGTTTGGTTTCTTCATTAAACGATATATCTTTTAGTTCGTTTTCTAAATAGTTTAAAAATTCTTCTTTATCTGGTTTAGATGAAAAATGTTTAGGTCCAAATATCGCTTGATGAATTAACTTATAATAATCAGTTAACCTCATTAATGGGTATCTCTCGTAATTTTTAATTAAAACATGATAGAGCTCATCTTGTAACATCATGTAACCACCTCTACGTAACATTATAAAACAGAATAGGACTCATAACAGAAAAAAGTATATATATAAGGCATAATTAAAATAAAAAAAGCAGATAAATCTGCTTTTTATACCAATATTTAACCATTGATAGTAATTAGATAAATGTAATGTCGACATTCCCTCTAATTGCTTTTGAGTATGGGCAAAAACCATAAGCTTTCTCAATATACTCTTTTTCTACTTCTTTAGAAACACCTGAAATTTTTGCATCTACAACAAGTTGAAATTGAAATCCAGTTTGTGGATTTGCAACTAACTTTGTAGTTGCTTTTACTTTGATGGCATCATATTTAACACCAGATGTTTGAAGAAGGTATTCCATTGAACTTGCAAAGCATGAACTGTATCCTGCAGAGAATAATTCTTCAGGATTAGTTCCTTCAGCTCCAATACCACCCATTTCTTGTGGTTTCGCTAATTTGAGTTCAACTGATGAAGCCATATCTTTAACGGCACCATTTCTGCCACCGTATGTTGTTGCGCTACGTTCTAATATTTGATTCATTTTCTATACGTCCTTTCATAGATCATTTTGTACAGCATAATTTTAACATTTTTAACATATTTTATCAGTTAAAACACTTTAACAAAAAAAACTGTTTCCAGCTTTTTTAGGTGTTTTTAGTCATAAAACGTGTAATTCTAAGCGCAAACAGGATGATCACACCAAAGAATCCGATGACTCCTGGTAGTATGATGATTTCAAAAGCAAGTTCATTTAGAAACTCTGGATTTATAATTTGAATCACAATTAGAAATAAAGCAAATAGAATACAGAATATCCCACCGATAAACGCTAACAATTCAATTAAAAAATTGAAATGTTCTTCAAACCAATCGAGAACCTTATTCAATACCTTTTTCATTTCCTCAACTCCTTATACTTATTATAACAACCCAATAATAAGAATTGACGTTTTGTTCGGTATTTTGTATTTTGGTTCTAGGTCTTTACTTTATGGATTCTACGATTCGTGTGTACTCCCTTAAGGCGTATGTCCCATCATGACTTTCACCAATAACCATACGTGACATCTCACTTGGTTTCGTGATACGTATTACTCCTGCAAGTGCTAGTTTCTCTGATAATATGGTTAGATCATTTTCTTTACACAAAAGACTTGCAGTTTGTAAATGATTCTTATGTGGTTTAAGTACTTCAATGATTTTTTCTCTGGGAAGTGCTTTTACCCACACATTTCGAAACATCATCGATAATTCTAAATGATTATCATCCGTAGTCATCACAGATATACCATTTTCAGCCCAAAGTTTTTTATTTGTTCGATGCATTTCTAAACGCTCATATAAATGAGTGATTGTGTTTTTTCCTCTCATTCCCAAAGGAATAGGTTTATGTTTTTTATTGACCTCTTGTAAGATATGATAAAAACGTTCTGCAAACTGATCAAGTTCTTCTCTATTATGAGTATCTAAATAAATACCCTGACAAGATGAACACAAGATTTGATTCGTCATTGAGATATGATGTGCTAAATCCCTTAAATCTTTATCATTTGCCTCGAGTGTTGCATAGGCAAATGATAATTTATGACCCCAAGCAATAATCTTTGTAGTGATTGATGCCATCTTTCTTGCTGCATCAACTGCTAAATCTCCACCCCATACAACAATACCATCTGCAATATCAGCAAATATTTTTAATGTCTCAACTTCAGTTGAAGGAACATCAAAAACATAGATAAAATCTTTTAACTTAGGTTCAATCGATATAAGTTCAGAAAGAAGTCTAACAGAGACTCCCCTATCACCTGTAGGTAATTTTAGGATATTGATGTTTCCTGCTAAAAGCCCTTCAACAACAGAAAATGCAGGAAGAACATCGACATTACCAGCTGCAATATGGAATAAAATGCCGAGTGGATAGATTTCTCTTTTCGTATGTTCATCTAAATCACTTAAAGAATCATAGTTCATTCCAAGTTCAATCTCTACCTTTTTTAGTAATGATTCTTTTTCAAACATCGGTATAGATTCTAAAAAATAATCATAAGGAATATCAAACTCTTCTAAAAGAGGCATAATAAGTTCATTATAATGTCCACCTTTAATCTTTTGAGCGAGCTTATCACAAGCTAAAATAACATCGATTGGTTTAAGCTTTTCAGTATGTTTAATTGTTTCATAACATTCATCTCTTAGTGTCTTTAAAATGATGTTTTGTTTTTCATCACCAAGAATTTCACCATGGTATAAGATCATGACTTCTCACCTACTTCTTAAGCATTTCTTCTGCGCCTTGGGCACATGTTGCAATATCTTTAACACCAACACGTCCAATGACTTCAAGCCATGGTGATTTTTCACCACATGGACATCCTTCACCATGAAGGATACCTAAATCATCTGTCATCACAGAAAGCAGGGGAGTTGCATCCACCATCGGTGTCATCAAATTGACAAGACCAATTCTACCAGGTTCAATCGGTTTTAATGTATCAACATCTCTGATGACAACTCTCGCGTATGCTGGTATATGAAAATGATGATATCTACAGTCTGTATAAAGTATCGGATGTTCAACAGCACCAAAGAATTCGATACAATCTTTTTCTTCGACACCTAAAACTTCATAGACGAGCTGATAAAAAGCTTTCTTATCTACTTTTTCTGCATAAAACTGTTTCCATCCACCACCTACTGTAATCTTTGATCCTTTAGGTAGTTTAATATTAATTCCTTCAGCACTCATCTCTTTTAATAGAAAGTAAGTATATGCAGGAAAACCTATGGTGCGTACAGGCGTCTTTTTCTTTGATGCATCGATTAATGCTTGCTTGATGCGTGCTAAATCAACTTGATAACCATCTTTTGTATATCGAATTGCATAAATTCTTCTTCTTGCAGGAGCAACATAAGTAAAACCATACGCCGTTTTAGCGATACCTGCTTGATTATGTTTATGTGGTTCATAACCGAAAATGATATAAGTCACTGGTCGAATAGACCAAAGTTTATGATACTTAAAAAGACTTATGATCATCATGAATCCCCTCCATAGTGATCTTATGTCAAGTCCTACTTTACTTCTGATTCCAGATGTTCCTGATGAAGTAGCTTTAATAGGCATCTTTGATAATGGCATTGAAAACATTTCGTGATGTTTATAATAGAGTGTCGGTATAAATGGAAGTTCATATAAATCTTCCATCATCTTAATCGTCTTTGGGTCAAAATGTGCTTCATCTAAAATACGTTTGTAATCCTGATTATGCGTATAGTGAAAAACTGCGTTTTCACGCATCGCATTAATAAATAAATGTTCTGAATACTCTAGGTCATATGGCCTTTTTGTTGAAAAAAGTTTCCTAACATATTTTCTTTTCATAGTTTCCCCTCGCAATTGATTACCCCAAGTATATCATGAAATCAAGCATATATTGTTAAAATTAATGTTATCTTTCTAAGATAAGGTATACTTTCAATGAAAAAAAAGGTAAGATTAATATATGTATTAATATGTCACAATCTAAGAGGTGTGCTATGAATAAACAGCAAGATTCTGCAGTCATCGGATTAATCAAATCTGATTGGTTACTCATCAAGAAAAGACCATATGTTATGCTTCTTGTTGGTCTTGCTCTAGCATTAATCTATGCGATCGTATACTCAACTGGGGGCATTAAGTATGTTTATTCACATTCAATGTATATCCCCATCATCTTTGCAAGTATCTATCTTGGTGTTACTTTTGGTATACTAACGGGAATCACAGCGGGAATTTTGCTTGGTCCACTTATGCCTTTAGATACCATCACCGGTGAGATGCAAGATCCATTAAACTGGATTTATCGTCTCATTATTTTCGTCACAGTTGGAATCATTATTGGTAGCGCATCAAATAAGTTAAGAAAAGATGCAGTTCATATCGTTGATTTGATGTCAGTGAACCAGGAAACAAACATCCCAAACACGAATTACCTCAAGGATAAATACTTAAACCTAAAGGAAATCACATATAGTATTTACACTGTTATCATTGGAAATCATCACAGTATTATCGACTTATTAGGTTCTTCTATTTATCACACGTTTATTCATCAAATCTATAAAGATTTAATGCGTGATTTACCAGAAAAATCACTTGTCATTCAATCAGATTCAAATAAACTATGGATTTTGATACCCAATGAGAATTTACATCAAAATATTGATTTAATCATAAAGACACTCAATAAACCTAAACAAATCAAGAACATTCCAATGTATGCAGATTTTTCTATTGGTGGCGCATTATCGAATGGTTACGATGAACATGATTTATTATCAAATTTTGAGAATAGCGACATGTCAGCACGTCATGCACAACTAAAAAATGTTCCCTATATCATTGGTGGAATCGATAAGATTCAAAAGAAAAATGAATATGAACTTGTAGCAACCTTCTCAAAGGCACTCGAGGAGATGCAAACCTATCTTGTCTTTCAACCAAAAATAGATCTTAAAACAAATAAACCCATTGGTTTAGAAGCACTGATCAGATGGGATCATCCAAAACATGGTAATATTCCACCCGATCAATTTATACATTTAATTGAAGAAACAAAACTTATCCATCAATTGACCGATTGGGTTTTAGTACAAGCACTTAACCAATATAATAAAAATATAAAGTATGGTTGTAACCTACCAATATCAATTAATATCTCAGGTAAAAACTTATATGATCCTCAGTTTTATGACAGAACAATAAAAATTATCCAAGATTCTAAAGTTCCTTATGAATTTCTAGAATTTGAACTCACAGAATCTGTATTAATGATTAACCCTCAAGAAAGTAAACAAATTTTGAACAAATTTGTTAATCTCGGTATTAAAATATCCCTTGATGATTTTGGATCGGGTTATTCATCACTTGCTTATCTCGCACAATTTCCGATTCACTATATTAAGATTGACCGATTCTTTATGAAAGACATTTTAGATGATCATCATAAGTCAGAAATTGTTAAATCGACGATTAAATTATCTAAAAACTTAGGTTATCAAGTCGTTGTTGAAGGTGTTGAAAACACCGAAGTCATCGAACTCATTAAGTCATATAACTGTGATTTTGCACAAGGGTATTTCTATGCTAAACCTTTAAAAGCAAATGATTTAGAGATTTGGTATAAAGAATACCAAGAAAAAATATAGAATCAATAAAAGGGGCTGTAACGAAATGAAGATTTAGTTATCTTCATGGACTTCACAGTCCTTTTTTTCTTTGTAATGCTTGTCTGATGTGGAAAAGTCGAGCAATTCAGCTGTTTTTGAGCATGTTGACGGGATTATAGCCGGTTCTTCCTACATTATGTTCGACTATGACGTATTTGTTTAAGTCGATCCTCCGAAATACGTCGTCAAATGTTCGGACTTCGCTATCAAATGGTATTTTTATGTCAAATGATAGTGGTAATTTCAACTGTTTTGGGTTAAAATATCCTTGTAAATAATTGGGTTTTTGCATAC
>JAEWVV010000165.1 GCA_023458995.1 Bacillota bacterium | reverse complement strand
ACCCTTTGAATGGTTGACATGATATCTAGATCTTTTAAGAAGACTTTGTATTTACGTCAATAAAGTGGATATAAAGAGAAAGCATCCTCGGGACATGATACAATATTATTGACAGTTAGATTAGATATAATGTGTACACTGAATTAAACAACTAAAATAAGAAAGGTAAAACATATGAAAAAGTATGAAGCAGTTATTCAAGGTATGACATGTGATGCCTGTGAAGTCCATGTAGAAAAAGCTTTAGGGTCTATAGAAGTTAAAATCATTGATGTTGATTATAAAACAGGAGTTGCTCAATTTGTCTCAACTGAAAGCATTTCTTTTAAAGATGTTGAATTGGCATTGAGTAAAACACCATATTATTTGAAATCTGTACATGAAGAGAATCATATAGCACAAGACAGCACATCCAATAAAAAAGATTTTGATTTAATTATTATTGGATCAGGCAGTGCTGCTTTTTCTGCAGCAATTAAGGCTAAAGAATATGGTAAGACGGTAGCAATTATAGAACGGGATACGATTGGAGGCACATGTGTTAACGTTGGATGTGTGCCATCAAAAACCATGATTCGTGCAGGTTATATAAATCAATTTTCAAAGAGCCACAATTTTCAAGGATTAAATATATCATCAAACGAGGTAAATTTTGAACAACTGATTGACCAAAAGAATCATTTAGTTGACCAGTTAAGACAAAAAAAATATATAAACTTACTAGATGTTTATCAAATTGAACTTATTAAAGGACACGCAAGATTTATCAATAGTAGTCAAATTTCAGTCAATAACAACGTTTATACTGCAGATAAATACTTGATTGCGACAGGTTCTAAGCCTGTGATTCCCAATATAAAGGGGTTAGATCAGGTTAATTATTTGACCAGTACTACATTACTAGAATTAAAAAAAACACCTAAAAGTATTGTTATTATCGGATCTGGATATATTGCACTAGAACTCGGGCAAATGTTAAAAAATTTGGGATCAAAAGTTACTTTTTTAAGAAGAAGTCATTATTTATTAAAAGAGTATGATTCAGAAATATCGATTAAAATGGAGGAAATACTAAAGACTGATGGTATTGAATTGATCAATGATATTTCTTATGACAAAGTTGAAAAGAACCAGGATTTGATTCAGATTCATTTCACAAAAAACAACGAGAAAACATATTTAGAAAGTGAAGCACTACTCGTTGCAGCCGGACGTACTCCTAGTACAGAAGATTTGAATCTTGATTTAGCTGGAGTTAAACTTGGTGATACAAACGAGATATTAATTAACGATTTCGGTGTAACTAGCAATGAAAATATTTATGCAGCTGGTGATGTCACTGGTGGTCCTATGTTTGTATACGTTGCAGCTTATCAAGGTGGAGTAGTTATGGATAACGCATTTGGTAATGTTAAAAAGAAGATAGATTTGAGATATGTGCCTAGTGTCATATTCACGACGCCCTCAATCGCATCTGTTGGCTACACTGAACATGAAGCAAACAGGCTAGGATACTCAACAGTTTCACGAACAATTGATTTAGAAATGGTGCCAAGAGCACTCGTCAATCATGACACTAGGGGTCTTTTCAAAATTGTTGTTGATCAAGCAACTAACAAAATTATAGGTGTACATATTTTGGCTGAGGATGCTGGTGAGATCATTTACTCAGCCACATTGGCCATCAAATTCGGATTAACGATTCAAGATTTAAAAGATACGATGGTTCCATATCTAACCATGTCAGAAGGACTTAAGTTAGCAATCCTCTCGCTTGAAAAAGATGTTTCTCATTTATCTTGTTGTGCAGTTTAATCATTAATTAGGCAGAACTGAATTGGTATATATAAGACTTATTCAATAGTTGCTTTCGATTATCCTCTTGGTAAAGCTATAATTTTAGGGTGCTAAATTGTTTTAACATCGATTACCTTAAACAGTTAAGTAAAGGGGATTTATACCCTACAAATCAATCTTTTGATGTAGAAATCAACGATGGTACTTTGATCTAATAATTTAATAGTAAAAATCAAAAAATATGTTTCTTTAGTATTATAGACGGTTTTCAACCATGTAAAGGTAAACATATTTTTGCTGATTTTGATGTTTCTTTAATACACACAAGGTTCATTTTGCAAGCAATATGGTTTTTTCAACGCACGTTGAAAACATCGTATTGCTTTCCATAAAATAGGGAACCCGCAGCCTAACAAAGCCATTCATACGATAGAACAAGAAGCATTTAACCCTAATTGAAGGGGTTAGATGCTTCTTTTTTCGTTATCTAGGAAAGTTCGTCTTTTCTAAATAATGAATAATTATTATTAAATTCAATACAAAATAGCCACTGCTTAAGTGACTTAAGGATATAGATGGAATTAATCATTATAACTGTTTAAAATATCTTGATAGGTAATTGGGTCATCGTCTAAATCAAATAAAAACTTAGGATACATCGCACCGCGCTTTTTAGTATGAGAGCAGTTGGGACAAGCCAGTGCATGAAGCC
>JAEWVV010000164.1 GCA_023458995.1 Bacillota bacterium | reverse complement strand
GTATTTAGCATATGCTGATATGAAGGATATGATGGATCTTGTTGAAGAAGCTTTATCAACAGTTACTTTAGAAACTTTAGGTACGACTGATATTACATTCCAAGATACAGTCATTCATATGGGACGTCCTTGGAAACGTTGGCATATGGTTGATGCGATTAAAGAAATGAGCGGCGTTGATTTCTGGAAACAGATGACTTTAGACGAAGCTAAACAAGTTGCAAAAGAACATAACATCAAAGTTGAAAAACACTTCTCGATTGGTCATATCATTGAAGCTTTCTTTGAAGAATTCTGTGAAGAATCAATTATTCAACCTACATTTGTTTATGGACACCCCATCGAAATTTCTCCACTTGCTAAAAAGAATGATCAAGACCCTCGCTTTACCGATCGTTTTGAGCTCTTTATTATGCGTAGTGAATATGCAAATGCATTTAGCGAACTCAATGACCCAATCGATCAAAGAGAACGTTTTGAAGCTCAGTTAAAAGAAAAAGAACTTGGTAATGATGAAGCAACCGAAATGGATATCGACTTTGTCGAATCTCTAGAATATGGTATGCCACCTACAGGTGGACTTGGTATCGGTATTGACCGTTTTGTTATGTTACTTACCAATACACCGAATATTCGTGACGTCATCTTATTCCCACATTTAAAACATCGTTAATTCACAAATAACGAAAAGATTCCAAATCGGAATCTTTTTTTGTATAAGGATTTAATTATAATGCTTTGACTGGAAGACCTTCGATATAACCTCTATAACCTCTAGGTTCCATTTGGAATCTAGGTTGATCTAAATCAAACTGATAGCCATAAAGTTTTGGATCAAACTTCTTGATGTGATCCCATACTTCGCCGATAGCATCCATAAAGTTTTCATCTTCATAAGGTTCACCTTGGAAAATCATAACAAGTGATGCAGGTAGTTCAATCACTTCACATCCAACAGGAATCGTGTGATTGTAATCGAGAGGAACTTCAACACCTTGAACATATTCAGATGTGTTTGGCTTTCTCATGTTTTTAGGTAACCAGAATCCAACAGGTTCATATAATGCACCCGTAACACTTTCTAAGACACCCCAAATGTCACATCCTACTTCCTCACAATACTCAAAGTAGTCGGTGGCATTTATGCCACGTTTAATGATAGCTTTTCTTTTTGGTCTTTCAACAACTTGTACAAAAATTGTTTTTGAATCCATTTTTTTCGCCTCTTTCTGTTTATGAAGGAACTTATATCGAACTAAAACATCATAGGATGTAAATAATGAAATCGGTACCGGATTACTTTGGTATCGTTTGGGTGAAATACCAAATGCTTTACTGAAAGCTCTGGTGAATCCTTCATGTGAGTCAAAAAGATAATCTAAACTGACATCAATCATTTTTATTTCTTTATTTCCTTGAATCAATTTGGCTGCTGCAGTCAACCTTGATTTACGAATATAATCAAAAAGATGTTCTCCTGAAAGTTCATAAAATAATCTTTCTGTTTGTGAAGGTGAATATCCGGCAATCCTCGATAATTCAACTAAGGTTAGCTTTGATTGTAGGTTGTTATGAATATAAGCTTGGACTTCTTTCATTAACATCGCTTGTTCTAGTGTCATGTTGTCCCTTCTTTCACATCTAGTTTATGATAAAACGAGTGTAAAATCTTGACTTCAATCGTCAAACTAACTGCTATCTTCTATTTTACTAAAAACAATGGATGAAGAAACCATTTAATCTATAGTACATGATGATACTATCCAGTAATGGACATAGCGTAAAATATTTTGTGTAAATGAAAACTGAATAAAATTTAAAAAGGAATCTCACTTTAGTATAATAGAGTTGTCGAAAAACCACTATACATAAGGAGATACCTCATGAATGATTTTACAACAGAACTCTTAAAAACGCTACTCGAAGGTAAAGATATTACAGAAATTTTTAGATATCATGTCGAATGTGCAGTCAATCAGCTGCTTCAATATGAGCTCAGAGAATTCCTAGACTATGATAAGTATGACCGTAAAGGATTCAACTCTGGCAATAGCCGAAACGGCTATTATGAACGCACCTTGAAAACCGAATATGGTGATTTATCACTCAAGATTCCAAGGGATCGAAACGGTGAGTTTGAGAACCAAACACTGACGCCTTATAAGAGACAGAACGACACGGTTGAACAGATGATCATTCACCTCTACTCGAATGGGATGACCACTGAAGAAATAGCTCGTATCATTGAGAAAATGTACGGTCACCATTACACCAAGCAGACCGTATCTAATATTACTGCTGCTGTGGTTGGTGATATTCAAGCATTTAATCGTAGAGCGTTATCTAAGCGGTATGCTGTGATCTACTTAGATGCCACACACTTACCTGTAAGACGTGATACAGTGACTAAAGAGGCTCTATACTTTGCTTTAGGTATCACGCCTGAAGGGTATAAAGAAATCCTTTCCTACAGCCTCTTTCCGACAGAATCCGCCCATAACTGGGAGATCGTCTTATCGGATTTGAGAGCTCGTGGTGTTGAGGAATCCTTGTTGTTTGTTACAGATGGTTTGGTGGGTATTAAGGATGCGATATCCAATGTATTCCCTGAAGCCAGACATCAATCATGTTGGGTTCATTTATCTAGAAATGTGGCTCACGCTGTAAGAGTTAAAGATCGTTCTGAAGTGTTAAATGATTTGAAGACAGTTTATACTCAAGACACGCTAAGGGATGCTGAAGCTGCTTTAGACACGTTTATCAACACCTGGGATAAGAGATATCCTAAAGTCACCGCACTATTGAAGAATAACCCGTCACTATTTACCTTTTTGTCTTTCCCTAAACAGATCAGGGCGTCCATCTATACGACGAATCTCATCGAGGGATTCAATAAGCATTTGAAGCGTTATACGAAGCGTAAAGAGCAGTTCCCAAATGAGGATTCACTCATCCGGTTCATCGGCACATATGCAGGTGATTATAACCAAAGATTCCAGATGCGAATCCATAAAGGCTTTAAACTTGTGACTGCTGAACTGAATGAAATGTTCAATTGAGCGTCGCGCTTCAAAATCTTAAAACCACTAAAGAGAGTTCTAATACTTCAATTCATTTCATTTACACAAAATTCTTGACACTACCGTAATGGACAAAGATGATACTTTCTTTTATAATAGATTTATTGAGAATTCGTTAATAAGATTTATAAAATCTTTGATCTTTAGAAATGAGTGAACTTATGTATGTAATTACAGGTGCCACTGGGCATATTGGAAATAATGTTTTACGCTATTTACTATCTAAAGATCTGAGTGTGCATGCACTTGTTAGAAAAATAGATCATTCTCTTGAAGGACTTCAAGCAAAGTTCAGTACAAGTTTGATCTTCGATTATTCATTTTTAGATGAATCCATTCAAGAAAATGATATCATCATCCATTGTGCTGCTTATATTGATTTACTGAATAATCACCGTATGCAAACATTTCGAACGAATGTTGGTTTAACGAAGATGTTAATTGAAATTGCTAAAAAAAAGAAGTGTCGTTTTGTATATATATCCAGTGTAGATGTCATCCCAAAACACAAAAGAGGATGGGTGACTGAACCCCTCTATATTGAAACAAAACACGCAAAATCCTACTATAAAACATCGAAAGCGATTGCGACTAACCTTGTATTAGAAGCCATCAAAGATGGTTTAAACGGTATTGTATTATATCCTTCTGCTGTTGTTGGCGTTCACGATTATAAACCAAGTGCAGCCGGAAGAGAGATTTTAAATGTCGTTCGTCATAAAGTTTGCTTCTCTCTTCATGGTGGGTATAACTTCATTGATGTTTTAGATGTTTCAAAAGCTGTTTATCAAGCAGCTATTTCAAATATAAATGATCATATCATTTTATCCGGTCATGAAATCACGATTCGAGAACTCTACGAAAAAATAGAAAGTATCACAAAGTCACCGAAATGGATTATTCCACTTCCTATTTTCTTAGTTAGACTTGCGATTATGTTTTCAAAATCATATTCACAGATGATGATTACTACCATTCAAGAAAACTACCATTATAAAAACCAAAAGATGATTGATATACTTCATGTCATACCAACACCAATTGATCAAACATTAAAAGATAATATAGATTGGTTAACAATAAATCATCCTAAAAAGTAAAAAAGCACCAAAAGGTGCTTTTGCGTTTTATAGAATACCTAATTCATCTGCAATCTCTAAGAAAATATCATCAATTGGATAATATTCAAGATTGAGCTTATTGAAAATCTCATAACTGATTTTATCAAGTTTTGAAAACATGTGATCTGGAATAGTTTCTTTTTTCTCTAACTTTTCTAAGACGAATTGTTCAAATTCAACTAATTTATCCATATCTTTTTGTTCAAAGTTTTCAACACCAAGAAGTTCATTTTGAAAATCAATGGTTGAGAGTAAGAGATTGACATCTTTTGCTCTTTTTTCTAAATCTTGAACATTATTTTGATAGGCTTTTTTAAGTAGAGTTGCAATTTCTTCGATTTGATCGAAGAGATAATAAAATCCTGTTTCGAATATTTGATCTTCGTCTTCAGTATAATGATCATCATCAATAAGTTTGTCATAAAGGAAGTCGGTAACGTCGATGACGTGTCTAAAACGAAGTATCAAATCAGAATTGTTTTCCACTAAATATTTCAGTAATTCATGATTCTCAATTTTCCAATTGGCATACTCGTGATAAACTTTTTCATCACGCATATCATCACCCACTTTATGCTTTATTGACAGAACCAAACATTTCTAATTTATCTTTAATTACTTTCTTCATTGCTTCATAGCCTGGAGCTAAAAGCTTTCTTGGGTCAAATCCTTTGCTTTCTAAGTCTTTGCCAGCTTCAATGTATTTACGTGTAGCGTCAGCAAATGCTAATTGAAGTTCAGTGTTGACGTTAATCTTGGAAACACCCATTGAAATAGCTTTTTTAACTTGGTCAGCAGGAATACCAGTACCACCATGAAGAACTAGGGGAACTCCCTTAGTTACTTTCGCAACATTTTCTAAAACATCAAATCTTAAACCTGGCCAGTTTGCAGGATATTTACCATGGATATTACCAATACCTGCAGCAAACATATCTACGCCTGTAGCTGCAATGACTTCGCATTCTTTTGGATCTGCGACTTCACCCATACCAACAACACCATCTTCTTCACCACCGATTGAACCAACTTCAGCTTCAACTGAAACGCCTTTAGCATGACATGCTGCAACGATTTCTTTAGTCTTTGCTAAATTTTCTTCAAAAGGATAATGAGATCCATCAAACATGATCGATGTGAAACCTGCATTAAGTGCTTTGTATGCACCTTCATATGTTCCATGATCTAGGTGAACTGCAACAGGTACTGATACATTATAGAATGCATCTAATTCTTTAACCATTGCCATAACGGTTTTATAACCACCCATGTATTTAGCTGCACCTTCTGATACACCTAAGATGACTGGAGATTTTAATTCTTCAACCGTTGTTAAAACTGCTTTAATCCATTCAAGATTATTGATGTTAATTTGAGCTACGCCATAACCTTCTTTGCGTGCCTTTAATAACATTTCTTTTGCTGATACGACTGCCATATACTTTTCCTCCTTGGAATTTGTCACACTCTATTATATTACAAAGCATTTCATTTAGCAATGAAATTGGGCTTTGTAACCGCTCACATCGTGTGAGATTTTTTTATGTTCACGCACGCTTCGATGAAGTCTCTAAAAAGAGGATGTGGGCGAAGTGGGCGAGAAAGAAATTCAGGGTGAAATTGAACAGCAACAAACCATGGATGATCTTCAAGTTCTACCATTTCTACAAGTTGATGCTCACTATTAAATCCAGAGATACACATTTTGGATTCTTCGAATTGTTCTAAGTATTGATTATTAAATTCATAACGGTGACGATGTCTTTCTTTAATCAATGTTGATTGGTATGTTTTGTAGGCTTTAGTACCTTTTTTGATTTCACAATCGTACAAACCAAGGCGAAGTGTACCACCAAGATCTTCATCGGTTAGTCTTCCTCTTTGGAGTGAAATGACTGGGTTTGTTGTGTTTGGATCAATTTCAGTTGAGTTTGCATCCGAAATGTTTAATACGTTTTTTGCGTATTCGATAACTGATAATTGCATACCATAACATAAACCAAAGAATGGAATTTGGTGTGTTCTCGCGTAAGTGATTGCAGCAAGTTTTCCTTCCGTAGCACGTGCTCCAAATCCACCTGGAACTAAGATACCATCACAATCTTTAACGTGTTCTTCAATGTTTTTTGAATCTACTTCTTCAGCGTTAACCCATTTGATATTAATCTTTTGCTTGTGGTGGTATCCCGCATGCTTAAGCGATTCTGAGACTGAAAGATAAGCGTCATGCAGTTGAACATATTTACCTACTAAAGCAATATTAAGTTCACCTTCAAGGTGATTAATTCGATAGATTAATTCTTCCCAAGGCTTTACATTAGCTTGAGGTAGTTCATAACCAAAATGTTTAATAATCCAATCGTCAACATGTTGTTTATGAAGGTTAACAATGACTTCATAAAGGACATCAACATCAACAGATTCAAAGACTGCATCTTTTTGAACGTCACAGAATAAAGCAATTTTTTCTTTTTGTTCTTGATTAATGGGCATTTCCGAACGAAGCATAATAATATCTGGGTGAATACCTAAACTCATGAGTTCTTTAACTGAGTGTTGTGTAGGTTTTGTTTTAATTTCATTTGCTGCTTTTAAATAGGGGACAAGCGTATTATGGATATAAAGTGTGTTATTGAAACCAAAATCACGACGGGCTTGTCTGATGGCTTCTAAAAAAGGTAATGATTCGATATCCCCGACTGTACCACCAATTTCAGTGATCACAACATCAGGCTGTGTGTGTTTAGCAACATCGATCAATTTTTTCTTAATTTGGTCTGTAATATGGGGAATCACTTGGACTGTGGCACCTAAATAATCACCACGTCTTTCTCTTTTGAGTACGGTTTGATAAATTTTACCTGTTGTAATACTTGAATGTCGATTTAAATTTTCATCAATGAAGCGTTCATAATGTCCTAAATCAAGGTCTGTTTCTGCACCATCTTCGGTCACAAAAACTTCACCATGTTGATAAGGACTCATCGTACCTGGATCGACATTGATATAAGGATCAAATTTTTGCATAAAAACTTTGAGTCCTCTGCTTTTTAACAACTGTCCAATAGCTGAAGCGGTAATGCCTTTGCCTAGACTCGAAACAACCCCACCCGTAACAAAAATATACTTCGCCATATATCCTCCTTAAAAATAGATAAAAGTCCCCTAAATGTTTAGGAGACTCTTTGGTGTGCCCTTATCTATTATATCAAAAGAAGTAATAAAGACAATCGTTAATTTGAAATTTTAACAATTATGATAATGTCTTTACAAAGTAAACATCTGATTTTTTAACAAAGCCCATACGAAGTAAATACTTCTGATGTTGATCATTTCCTGGTTTTGTAAAAAGTTTTGTAATTCCATTATCTTTAAAGAATTGAACTTGATCCTTATATAAGAATTCTCCAACTTTGAAATCACGATATGTTGGTGTTACATAGTCAACTAAAATCTCTAAGCTATCATCTTTTCTTTTTCCAACTAAAATACCTGCTGGGACTGTATTTCTTAAAATAAACAGTTTAACCATATTAGGATTATCTAGTGATTCATCAAATGCCATGAAATGCTTCATATCTTTTTCATAGGTTTTAACAAACTCATTGAAATAGATAACATCTGATACAGAAAGAAGTTTAAAATAATCTTTCTTTGAATACATCTGATACAAGTAATATGAGTTGATCATAACAATACCTAAATTCATGACTCCCACAGGATATGCACTAATCAAAAATCCGTATACTGCAAAAACAAGTGAACCAATCATGTTAATCCATCTGAGTCTCTTGACTGAGCTCATTAAAAGTGAAACAAGGACAATCGCAGATGCGATATAGCCTAACCATTCTTGCCAACCTGGCATAATATTCATTCCTTTCTTGCGGGGAAAAAAAGGGTATACAGTTTTAGTATACCCATTTTATATTTTATTCGTCGTACATATCTTCGAAATCATCCATGATGTCGTTGTATTCATCTTCGTCATACTCATCGTCATCAAATTCAATTTCGGGTTCATCAATATCTTCGTCATCTGTTGATTTAACAGGTAATTCCACATCGATGTATTCTTTTTCTTCCTTGATTTCCTCATCAAGATCTTCTTCATCACTTTCTTCTTCGTCCTCTTCAGCTTCAGCTTCAACTTCTTCTTCAAGAACAAATTCAGTAAAGTCTAGATCTTCTTCGGTATCCTCTTCAATATCTTCTGCGTGAACAAAGGCATAACCATCTTTGTCCCATAAATCTAAGTTTCTTTCTTTTAAATCCCATTGATCATCACCACAGTAAACAAACTTTGCACTTTGGGTAATATCCATGTATAACTGTGTAAGTTTATCGATGTCATCAAGTGGAATTTCTTTTGTTTCAGCAACGTTCTTCATGATATCTTGAATAGGAAGTGGTTTACCTGATTCTTTCAGTAAAACTTCCGCAATATCGAGCATTGCTAACGTTTTTAATTTATCGCTCATGTGTGCCTCCTAAAACCGTATCTATTGTATACTAATCGTTTTATTTTTGCAAGTGTTACTGATTTAATCGTGTGATAAAGAAAACGATGGCTAGGATGACTGCAAGTACAATAAAGAGTTTGAGCATCTTTTTAACAAAACCAATCGTACCAAAAACCAAAAGAAATCCTACAAAGACTATCCCTAAAAGCTTGATTAATTCAGGTAATGGTGCAACATATTCATTGTACAATCCAATTAATCTGTTATCAATATCAAGGAGTCCTTGAAGATAACCATTAAAACGACCATATATGCCTTCAAAAAAGCCTTTAATTGTGTCCCACATCGTTTTTCCTCCTAATATTTCAGTCTATTTTCAACTGCTTTGCTTAAGGTAAGTTCATCGGCGTATTTTAAATCAGTTCCGACAGGTAGACCGTAAGCAAGTCTAGAAATCATCAATTTTTCATCAGCAAATAATGCTTTTAAATATTTTGCTGTCATTTCACCTTCAACAGTCGAATTGGTCGCAATGATCATTTCCTTGATGGAGGGTATCCTTTTTGAGAGGGTATCAATATGTAAATCTTTATCGGTAATGCCCCTTGAGAAATCGATTAAACCACCTAAGATGTGATAGACGCCATGATATGTTTTCATTTTCTCAATTTGAAATACATCTTTAGCATCTGAAACAACCATGAGTGTTTCTTTATCTCTTGTCTGGTCACTGCAAATATCACAGATTGGTTTATCTGTAATCATATGACAGATCGGGCAATACATAATCTCAACTTTCAGTCTTTTTAAATGATCAGAGAACTGAATGAGATCATCATTATCCCATTGTGTGATCAAATGAAGGGCAAGTCTTTCCGCTGTTTTTTCACCAATACCTGGTAGTTTTTGAAAATCTTCAATGATTTTCTGAAGAATGGATGGATACATTAAAATCCAAACCCACCCATACCGCCAGTAAATTGACCCATCGTTTCTTCTTGTTCTTTATCAATTTGTTTTAATGCGTCATTTGTAGCAAGCAAAATGGAATCTTGTAGAAGTTCTAATTCTTCTAATAATTCAGGATTGATTTGGACATCAATAACTTGACGTGTTCCTTGCATAATGACGGTTACGCCTGATGATTTACCAAAAAACTCTTTGCGTTCTAATGCTTCTTGAGCTTCTTGCATCTGCTTTTGTATTTTTTTGAGTTTATTAAGCATATTTGGGTTCATTTTTTATTACTCCTTTATTGTTACTTTATCGCCAAAATATTCTTTAGCAAGTGAAATGATTTCAGGTTCTTTATTGGATTCCTGAATTTCATCTTGATAGAGTTTTAAATCATGGGGTGGTAATTTAGGTTTCTTTTGTCCTTTTTTCCAAAGATCAAGATAAACTTCTTTGATCACAAGCCAATCGGTCTTAAGGATTGCAATGACATCATCAATCAGATGATTCTTGCTGTTAAAGACTTCAAGCGCTAGTTTTTTCATATCTGGATCTAAGATGCGTTTGCATAAGTTTAAATCGTCATAGACGAGTAACATGGTATCAGAAACTGCTTCTAATTCACCTTGAGATAAAAGATATGCAACCATTTTTAAATGGGCTTTAGGATAGTCTTTTAAATGCGCCCATCCGGATTGTAGAAGTGTTTTCTTCTCTTTATCTGCATTGTTTAAAACATTTTCAACTTGTTTGATTGTGACAAGTGGTTTTAGTGTTTTCGCTTGAACAGCTTGAACTTTAGGTTGAGCTTTGATTTGTTCTTTGAGTTCTTGCATGTCACTCTTTAATCCTTGAATGACACCATCGAAATCGATGGTTTTTAATTGTTGATGTTCCATCATTCTGATGATTGCAAGTTCAACATAAGCTCTTTTTTGATGTGTTGTTTTCATATCTTGTTGAAGTTGGTTTAAAATCTCAAGATAGAAATAAATTTTATCCGTTGAAAATACAGATAAGAGTTCACTGTATTTTGGTAAATCGACTTTTGTCATTTTTTCGATTAAGATATCACGAAGCGCTAGAATTAAATCATTAACGATACGTGTGATTTCTTTTCCTTCAGCAAGTAGTTCTTTTAAAACAGTCATAGCTAACGGGATTTCTTTATTTGAAATTGCGAGTAACATCCGAATGAGTGACTTTTTAGCGACACTTCCTGAAACTTGGTGAACATCATCTTCGGTGATGACATCACCAGCAAAGGATATTGCTTGATCTAGAAGTGAAATTGCATCACGCAATCCGCCTTCAGCATTTTCTGCTACAGCGTAAATCGCATCAGGTGAAATATTGATTTTTTCAGCTTCAGCAATTTGTTTAAGTTTTATAACGATATCTGATGTTTCAATGTTCTTAAAATCAAAACGTTGACATCTCGATAAGATCGTTGCAGGCACTTTATGAACTTCGGTTGTTGCAAGAATAAAGATGACGTGTTTTGGTGGTTCTTCTAATGTTTTAAGTAATGCGTTAAATGCGCCAGGCGTAAGCATATGGACTTCATCGATGATATAGACTTTGTATTGTCCAACCGATGGCATGTATTTAACTTTGTCTCTTAAGTCTCTGATTTCATCGACACCATTATTTGATGCAGCGTCAATTTCAATGACATCAGGAATTGATCCATTGTCAATACCTTTACAGATATCACATTCATTACATGGTTCACCTTTGGGGTGGTTCGTGCAGTTCACTGCTTTTGCAAAAATCTTAGCGATACTTGTTTTACCAGTACCTCTCGGACCAGAAAAAATATAAGCATGGGCTATCTTATCATGTAACAGTGCATTTTGAAGTGTTTTAATAATGACCTTTTGTCCTGATACTTCACTAAAAGCTTTCGGACGATAGGCGCGGTACAGTGCTACATATGCCATAACATACCCCTCTTTCTCATATTCATTATTATAGCATAATAAAGATTAGGTTGACTCAATCATTTTCAACGTTTTATTTTCCTAAACAGAACTTAGAAAAAAGCTCATTCAGAAGATCATCCGCATAGTTTTCACCAAGGATTTCACCGAGTGATCGCCATGCTTGAGTAAGGTCAATTGCATAGACATCAACTGGCATATCAAGTGCAATAGATTTCATGACGTTTTCAAGTGATGCTCTCGCTTCTTTGACTTTAGTAATATGTCTAATGTTAGATAAATAATTTAAATCTCTTGAGTTTAAATCTTCGAGTTCAAGCTTCTTTAAAATAGCTTTTTCTAAATCATTTAATCCATATTTTGTAAGGGTTGAAATCGTGATAACTTCTTCTAAAGACAACGCTTTAGGAAGATCTGCTTTATTTGCTATAATAATTCGTTTTTTATCTTTTGTAATGTCTAAAAGTTCTTTATCTTCTTTCGTTAGTGCACGGCTTTGATCTAGTACAAGCAGTACAAGTTCAGCATCATGAAGTGCCTTCATGGAGCGATCAACACCGATACGCTCAACAATGTCTGTGGTTTCTCTAATCCCTGCAGTATCGATTAATTTAAGCATGATTCCACCCATATTGATATAGGCTTCAATGGTATCACGCGTGGTACCTTCAATTTCTGTTACAATCGCTTTTTCTTCGTTTAGTAAAGCATTGAGTAAACTTGATTTACCAACATTAGGCTTCCCAACAATGACCGTTTTAACACCATCACGAATGAGTTGATTTTTATAGGATTCATCTAAGATATGATTAATCTCTGAAATGAGTTCCTCTGTTCTTGGACCTATTATTTCTTTACTCATAACAATAGCATCGTCATATTCTGGATAGTCAATATTCACTTCAATTTGAGCGATGATTGTTAGTAGTTTTGACCTTAGTTTTCTAATCAAGTCTGATGTGTAATGATGAATACCTAGGTTAGCGATTTTTAATGCTTGTTCGCTTTTCGCATGGATTAAGTCCATAATCGATTCTGCTTGAACTAAATCGATACGTCCGTTGAGGTACGCTCTTTCACTAAATTCACCTGGTTCAGCTAGTCTAATATCAAGTGATAAAATACGTTCTAGAACTTTTTGCGTAATTAAAATACCACCATGTGTTGATACTTCAACAACATCTTCAGCAGTAAATGTTTTAGGCTTTCTCATCACAGCAACCATGACTTCATCAAGAATGGTACTATCTTCATTCATGATATGGCCGTAATGAAGGGTATGTGATTTCACTTTATTTAAATCACGTCCTTTAAAGATTTTATTCACTTCAGAAATTGCTTTTTCGCCGCTTACTCTAATCACAGAGATACCAGCAGTTCCAAATGCTGTTGAGATTGCAGCAATGGTTTCAAAGTTCATAGTTACTCCTCAACTGTTTTGCTAGTTTTACGTTTATCATGTGGGACAAGTGGATTGAATCCACGATGTAGGTCACGTATCATAATAAATGCAATCAAAAACACACCTAATAATGAACCCACAACGAGATATCCACTCCCTAAAATAAGACCTGTCATCGCAGTATACCAAATGGTTGCTGCTGTGGTGATTCCTTTAATAACTTGTGTTGAGTCTTTTAAAATAACACCGGCACCAATAAAACCAATACCAGTCACAACTTGTGCAATGATGCGTTGTCCTTCTGGATCGATTGCAACACCAGATATCGCTAATTCTAACTGATATTCAAACATAAGACGTTGCATAATCGCAATACCTGTACTTGCGATTGCAACTAAAATATGTGAGGAAAGTCCTGCCGCTTTTCCTACGTTTTGTCTTTCGAGTCCTACGAATCCTCCAACAATAAATGCAATAACTAAGGGAACGATCATTTTCAATAAAACATCCATAAAACTTAAATCTAGATCATAAAAATACATCTTGTTCTCCCTCCTTTATGTGTTTCCACCAACATGATTTATTTTTGATTAAATCCTCTATTCTTTATTCTTCTTAGGATTTCTTTCCCGATAAAGATCATTAAAGTGACGTTTTTCTTCACCTTTTTGATAACCTAAAATAGCTTCTAAATTGACATTTTGACCTGCATTAAAGATATGTGC
>JAEWVV010000163.1 GCA_023458995.1 Bacillota bacterium | reverse complement strand
ATGTGTATCCACGTGATAACAAAATACATGTGTGGTAAGTCGTTTGATCCCTGTCATTTGTGAACCGGTATAATAAATTTTCTTTAAATCGTCAGATACTTTGACAATACCTACATTAAAATCAACATCTACGATCGCTCTTACTTTTTTGGTTTCGATATCATATAGAAAGAGTTGATTGCGCTGGTTTGCGATATGTCCATTACCATTTGAATAAAATGGTATTTCCTCGATATCTTCATAGGCTTGATTCTTTTTATCTTCTGCTAAAAACTTCTTTCGCTTTGTCTCATCATCTAAATAGAGGTGATGTTGTTCAGAAGTTAGTGTTGCTTTTAACAATAACTCGTGATCTAAGACATTTAATATCTTTGCAGGAAAATTAAATGTATAAGCAAGTTCAAGTTGATTTGTTGATAAACGGTAACGATAATAAAGACTCATTTTTTGTTCTTTAACTTTGTTTTCTTCTAATTTCGTGCGTTGATGTTGAATTAAAAGTGTATCATCAGTTTCATAGAGATAAGTACCTTTACCTTTTAAATTTAAAAGCTTTTTATGTTTCATACCATCACTTTGCCATAAATCATAGATGTAATCATTCTTCTTCTCGCTTGCTTTTACTACAAGAAATGTGAGTTGATCTTTATTACGATTTGTTTGAATACCAGAGATATATCTAAAGTCAAGAAAATGATCTAAGTTGATCTGATTCATAAGTCCTCCTTAAAGTGAAAAATGCCAGTTATGGCATTTTATTGATAGATTAGATGACAAAATTACCGTTCTTAAAGACTTGGACTTCACGACCATCTTGAGTAAGTCCTATGATTTCCATATCTTTACTACCAAACATGAAGTCAGAATGAACCATTGAATTGTTATAGCCAATCTTTTCAAGTTCAGCAATTGGTGTATTGACACCATTTTTAACATTCATTGGATAAGCGCGACCAAGTGCCATATGGCATGATGCGTTTTCATCAAAAAGCGTGTTTAAGAACAGAATATTTGTATTTGAAATTGGAGAATCATGAGAAATGAGTGCTATTTCACCAATATAACGACTATTTTCATCGGTATCAAGTAAGTTTTCAAGCGCTAACTTTTCTTTTTTAGCATCAAATTCAACCACTTTTCCATCTTTAAAAACAAGATAGAAATCTTCGATAAGTTTACCTTGATAGTTTAAAGGTTTGGTTGCTACCACTTTACCACGAGTTCCCCATTTATAAGGCATGGTAAATGACTCTTCAGTTGGAATGTTTGGATTAAAGTAAACACCATTAAGTGCATGTTCACCACCACCTGCCCATACATGATCCTTGACAAGTTCTACGATGAGATCGGTACCTAAGCTATTCTTGAATTGTAAATGTTTAAAATTATAAGCATTTAATATTTCGTTATGTTTGGATAGTATTTCATTATGATGTTCCCATTCTTTGATCGGATCATTATCGATTCTGACGCGTGATGCATCAAAGATTGCTTTCCATAATGCTTCAACTGCATCTTCATCGCTTAATTGAGGGAATACTTGTTTTGCCCATATGAGATTAGGTGCAGCAACGATTGTCCATTGAACTTTATTTCCCATTAAATGTTCTCTAAAGAAACCTAATGCTTTTTGAGCTGCAATACCTTGTTTTTGAGCTTTAATCGGGTCAACATCTTTATTTAATCCTGGAATTGGTGATGACACAGAAATAAAACAAGCACCTTTTTCAACAAAGTCTTTATTTTGATCAATCATCCAGGAAGGAATTGATTCGAGTGTTTCGATGGATTGGTGTTTTAAAGCACTTCTTCCAACATAATCATCACTCCATTGAACATGAACAGAACTTGCACCTGCTAAATAAGCTTCTTCAACTATCTCGTGGATGAGTTCCTTTGTTTCTGTTGTGCCTCTAACGACAACAACTTGACCTTTCTTAACATTCACACCGACTTTGACGGCAAGCTTAGCGAGCTTGTTTACTAAAATAGGATTTGGCATTATATATACTCCTTTATTTTATATTATTTATTTGATTATCATAATTTAAGCGATTCATACGTTTTTGTTCATACATCTGCCTGTCGGAATGATTTAAGATATCATCAATGGACATTGCCTGATCATAATGAATAAAACCAACACTGAAATCGAAGAACGTGAACTTAGCGAGAAATGGATCATCATCAACCATCTGCTTAATGTCTTGAATCAACTTTGTAGTTTCATCAACTTTAGCATGACGGTTTATGATGAAAAATTCATCACCACCAAGTCGCGCAATAAATGTGTTTTCTTCATCGACACAAGCCTTTAGTATACCTGCAAAATGAATGAGAACTTCATCACCTACGGTATGTCCAAAAACGTCATTGATGTATTTGAAACGGTCAACGTCAATCATCATTGCTGAAAATGGTTTTTTATCCTCAATGATTGATTTAAGATGTAATTCAAGAACTCTTCTTGAATATAGTTTTGTGAGATCATCAATGTTACCTGTTGTCGTTTCTAAAAATAGATAGACAAGGAGTAATGAGATCGTAAGTGATGGCCATGAGACGATAAGTTCAGGAATTAAGAGTTGAACTATTATACTTAGCGATGGAAACGCCATAAAGATAATACTTGCATATTTTACTTTTTTACTGATCTTATTTCTGTTTCGAATAATTAGGATGACCAAATAAACGAAATAAGTTAAGTAAATGATATAGAGTATAAAATATAGCGGTTTTTGAATAAATGCATTTGTGACTTCATCAATATAGAAAAATGATTTTGTGAGCCTGTTATAGACTAAAAGTAAAAACTGAATTGCTACAGGTAATAAATAATACTTACGTTGAATAATTCTCTTCTTTGATGAAAGAAACGCATAATCCCAGTAAGATAACCAAATGCTTGAAACTACTGTTCCACATAAAAGAGCTAATGAATTAGTTATGAAGGCAAGTTCGTAAGCAAAATTGCCTGGTATTTGTTCAAAATACCATGAGGAAGATTCGAGTAATGTACCTGTGATTGTAATTAAAATAAGTGCTCTTAGCAAATAGGATGAAAAACTAAAATGATCGCGTTTAACCCGTGTGATGACCAAAATAATAGCTAGTATGATTAAACTCATGATGGATATATTAAAGTTAACAAGAAATTCGATCATAGCTTAACGTCACACTCCTTCTTGTTGTGCGACCTTGAAATATTCAATGACGCGACTTTGTGGCATGGGCTTACAATAGTAATATCCTTGTGCAAAATCTACGTCGTATTTTTTTACCATTTCAGCTTGTTCTTTTGTTTCGATACCTTCAGCAACAACATTTAGTTTTAAATGATGTGCTAAGTCAATCATATATTTTAGAACAAAGAACTCTTCCGTATCTTCTTTAATGTTACTGATAAAACTGCGATCTATTTTAATGGTATCAATAGGTAATCTTTGTAAGTATGTCAGTGATGAATACCCTGTACCAAAGTCATCTAAAGCAATTGTGAAACCTAAACGTTTTAATGAATTAAGGATATGAATACTTTTTTGTATATCACTAATAATCGCTGTTTCTGTGATTTCTAGATTGAATTTCTTACAATCAATTTGATGGTTTTCAATCCATTTGATTAAATCACTAATGAATTTATCATTCATTAACATCGAAGCTGATAAATTGATGGATACTTTAAAGTTACGTTTTTTACCCCAATCAGGAAATTGATCAGCAGCTTGTTTAAAGACCCATTCTGTGATGTCTTTAATAAATCCGTTCTTCTCAGAAAGTGAAATGAATTCAAGTGGTGGGATAAATCCTTTTGTGGGGTGAATCCATCTGATCAAAGCTTCAGTACCAATCGGTTTATTTGTATCAAGGTCGATGATCGGTTGATAATAGAGTTGAAACTCTTTATTATCAATAGCAACCCTGAGTTGATTGAGTAGTTCAGTTTGCTGTTTAATGACGGTCACCATTTCATCATCAAAAATAACTGCTTGGTCTTTACCTTTTGATTTTGCGATTGACATTGCTGCATCAGCATGTCTCATTAAAGTCACATAGTCAGTACCATGATCAGGATATAGTGCTACACCAACACTATAAGTTACAAAAAACTCATCTTCTGCTAATATGTAGGATTTACGAATATACTTGAAGTAATCTTCAATCGTTGGTAAAAAGTCTTCGAGATTGACGATATCAAATAAAGCAAGTACGAACTCATCACCACTCATACGTGCAAGCATATGAGGTTTTTTTACTCGACTGCCTAGTTCTAAAGCTATATTCTTAATCAGTTCATCACCAACTGAATGACCTTTAACTTCATTGATATTTCTAAATTCATCAATATCGAAATAGACAATACCAATGATACCATGTTCTTTATTTTCATTTATATATTGATTAATTGTTTCTTCCATCAAAATGCGATTTGGTAATCCCGTTAAAGGATCATAGTATGCTAAATCATATAGTTGACCTTCAAGTTTTAATGATTTTTTATGTCCTTCATCAAGTTCGATGTATGCTTTCCTTAAATCAGTAATTGTCATGACATACATTTCCATTTGACTACGGATAATATAGAAAAAAACAAGTGCCGTAAAGGCAACATAAAAAATACCTTTGACTGTTTGAGCAATCTGGTTAGCTTCATGATCTTGAAAAATGGCGTCAATGATAAGATCTGATGAAATGATCCATGCAAACCCCATAATGAGGTAAAAGAGAATAATTTTGAGTGCCGCATATGTTGAGTTCATATGTTTTTCAAGTGATGATGCAGTAATCTTTTTTCCAACTTGTTTTTGTTTACTCATCTATCTCCACCTCTTTTGTTAATATTATACATGATTTCTATCTTCATTTAGTCTACTTAAGAAAAAAATGCCATTAAATGGCATTCAATTCTTCTTCTTTTGCTAAATTTCTTATCCAGTTTTCTTTTCGATACCGTGATAATCCAAATAGCATCTTAGGAATATCAAGCATATTGATGAATAAGAACATCAGTGTAACTGGCATTTGGGTTAAATAGGATAAAATGATTGCAACCGGTACAGGAATGACCCACATATATCCAGCATCCATGAGAAGGGTTGATTTTGTATCCCCTCCAGCACGCATCGTAAAATAGAGCGAGACATTAAACGAGTAGATGGGTATGAATAATGCATTGATTCTAATATTGAATTTAGCAATATCTTTTGTTGTCTCTGAAACATCATAGATATTAAGGATAAAGAAGGATAGTGTGAATAGTATGATGCCTGCAACTATGGCAACCATAACTGCGGTTGCGATGAGCTTTTGTGCATTATCTTTAGCTTTCTCCAATTGGTTTTGACCCAATGTGTTACCGACAAGTACAGCAACAGCAGTTGCAATTGCTCCAAATGTCACAAAGACAATTTGTGAAATAGCACTTGTGATATTCATTGCAGCAAGTGCTTGCCCACCACGTCTAGAATAGGCATGTAAGAAAACTGTTTGTCCGGTGGACCATAGTGCTTCATTCAGTAATAGTGGTAGTGCCATGATTAATATACTTACGAATAACTTCTTATCGATTCTAAAGATATCAACCAATTTTGTATTGAAAACTTGACCTTTTTTAATTAAGAGGATCGTCATTAAAACAAATTCTACAACGCGTGCGATTGAAGTTGCTATCGCAGCACCTTCGACACCGAGTGCAGGTGAACCAAAATGACCAAAGATGAAAATATAATTAAGTAATGTGTTCGTTAAAATTGCAACTATTGAGATAATTAAGAGTGGTTTTGTAACACCAGTTTCACGAAATGTATTTGCAATAGCAACGGATATAATCCACGGAAATGCACTCCATTTTGCATACTTTAAATAGG
>JAEWVV010000162.1 GCA_023458995.1 Bacillota bacterium | reverse complement strand
CTGCAAGACTGAATCAGCTGAAGTATAGACGATTAAATCTCCTGTTTTCATATGTTCTTCGCCTAGATCACGAATAATATCTGTACCAGATGCACTGATATTTCCAATCACTTTACGTCCTGTTTTTTGTTCAAGTTCATCGATTAGTTCTTTTGGAAATCCTGTATCTGTGAATGTTTGGAAGGGCTTTGTAATATACATCCCCATCATTTCCCAGTGTCCAGTCATTGTATCTTTACCAAGGGATGCTTCTTGAATTTTAGTATAAAAAGCTTGTGGTTTTTTTACTGCTGGAACGTTTCTGATTGGTGCAATATTTCCATATCCTAGCTTTTCTAGATGTGGAATTTGTAAATCCATTTTCTCTGCAATATGTCCAATCGTGTGTGCACCAAGGTCATTATAGTCTTTCGCATCTGGTGCTTCTCCAATACCAAGACTGTCTAATACAATTAAAAATACGCGTTTAAATTTCATGTGAGTCCTCCTTCGCACGTGGGTGTGCGCTCTTATAAATTTCTTTAATACGCTTTTGACTTATATGCGTATAGATTTGTGTTGTTGAAATATCTTCATGACCCAATAAAGATTGTAGTGTTCTTAAATCCATGCCATTCTCCAATAAGTGTGTTGCAAATGAATGTCTTAATGTATGGGGTGAACACTCTGTTTTTACCCCTGCATCGCTTGCAAGTTTCTTTAATAGTTTAAAGAATCCTTGACGTGATAGTCTTTGACCAGATTGATTAAGAAATAAAAAGTTTGTTTTTGTATCACCCAATAATTGCTCTCTACCTTTAATAATATAGTTTCTAAGTGCTATTATCGCGGGATCTGAAATAGGAACCATACGTTCTTTTGAACCTTTTCCTTTAACAATAATATAACCTTGGTTTAAGTGAATATCTTCCATTTCTATATCTAAAAGTTCAGAAACACGAAGACCAGATCCGTAAATCAGTTCCATTAATGCTGAATTTCTTAAACCTAGTGGTTTTGAAAGATCGACTTGATTTAAGATGGATAAAACCTCTTCAACCGCTAGAACTTGAGGTAGATGTTTCTCGATTTTTGGTGATGCAATTTGTTTACCAACATCTTCATCAACTTCTTTTTCAATCGTTAAGAAGTGGTGAAAACTTCGGATTGCTGTCAGTTTTCTTGCCATCGATTTAGAGGTCATCTGACGTTTTAAGCTTTTCATATAGGATTCAATATGACTTTTTTCAATATTCTTTGGTTTTTTAATTCCATGAACACGTTCTAAAAATTCAACATATTGATTGAGATCTCGCACATAGGATTCGATCGTATTTGCACTCGATCCCTTCTCTTTTTTTAAATAATACTCATAATCTTTAAGTAAAAATTTCATATGAAGACCATAAAGACTTGATTACCTAAAAAGATTCCTTTTTCAGTTAATTTAAGTCTTCCTTCCTCAACTTTAATCAAGCCATATTCAATCTTTTCATTCAGTTTAGGATATGAGTCAAAGAGATTAATGCTATATGTTTTTTCAACATATTCGATGGATATTCCCTCCATTTTTCTAAGTCCAAATATAAGTTCATCCTGGAGTAATAATTCGTTTGATTGGTAATCTTTATGATCTAAAGGAGATATTTCATATTCATTTAAATGTCTATGATTATAGGTACGGTATCCATCAACAAACCCATGTGCTCCAAGACCTACACCAATATATTCACCTAAAGTCCAGTATAGTAAATTATGTTCTGAGTAATGTTTATTCTTTGCATAATTGGATATCTCATAATGTTCAAAACCCTGGTTTTTCAGTTCATCCATTACATATTGATACATGGTTGCTTCCATATCTTGATCCATTTCATGGAAGTTTCCTTTTAAGTATTGATGATAAAAATAGGTCTTTTCTTCTAAGATGAGTGAGTAACAAGAAACATGTGTGATATCAAGTTTTTCAATTTGCTTTAAATCATAGGCAAGTAAATCCATAGTTTGACCTGGAATTGCATAGATTAAGTCAACTGAAATTCTTGGAATACCTAACGATTTTAAATGATTGACAACATTAAATATATCTTTTTCTGTATGTTTACGGTTCAGATAATGAAGCAGTTCATCGTTAAATGTTTGAACACCTAAACTAATTCGGTTGATCCCATACGCTTTGAATAACATTCCTTTTTCAAATGTATAAGACTCTGGATTGACTTCTACTGTATACTCTAACGGATTGATTTTACTTAACGCTTCAAATAGTCTTTTTAGTTGATCAAAAGATAACATTGAAGGTGTTCCACCACCAATGTAGATCGTTTCAATCGATTTAAAATGATGTTCATAGGATTCAATTTCTTTAATCAGAGAATCAAGATAACGATCAATCATCTCCTTATTTTTGGGTACCCTTTTGATGAAATCACAGTAGTGACAAATCGATTCACAAAATGGTATATGTACATAAATCCCCTTCACATCATCACGTCCTTCATAAAACTATTATATCAAATTTGGTTTACATAATAAAGAAAAGTGACGAGATTGTTACTCATCACTATTAGCCAATATTGCCATAAATGCTTCCTGAGGAACATCAACACGCCCCAATGTCTTCATCTTCTTTTTACCTTCTTTTTGTTTAGAAAGCAGTTTCTTCTTACGTGAAATATCTCCACCATAACACTTTGCTAAAACGTCTTTACGCATCGCTTTAATGGTTGTTCTAGCGATAATCTTATTTCCTAGTGCTGCTTGAACTGGAATTTCAAACATCTGTCTTGGAATGAGATCAACCATCTTTTCACATATGACTTTACCTCTATTATATGCAAAATCACGATGTACAATAAGCGATAAGGCATCGACTACTTCTCCATTTAAGAGAATATCCATCTTCACTAGATTAGATGGCTTATAGCCTGACATTTCATAGTCAAATGAGGCATATCCTTTAGTTGATGATTTCAATTTATCGAAGAAATCATAAACGATTTCAGAGAGTGGTAATTCATAAGTAATATGAACGCGGTTCGCATCGATATACTTCATGTCACCAAAGATTCCGCGTTTCTTTTGTGAGATATCCATAATA
>JAEWVV010000161.1 GCA_023458995.1 Bacillota bacterium | reverse complement strand
TCCATCTGTACAAAATCATCGTAAGCTTCATCCGTACCAAAATGGATCACTGAACGCAAAATACGAATATCTTTGGGGTAGTCCAAGTAATCAAGACCTGCGTTACTACATGCGAGAATTGCGACTTTGCTCATAAATATCTCCTTTAATATGTTTACTATCTATATTTTACCAAGTAATGCTTGGATTTGGTCGATTTTCTCGTAATTATCAAAACGAGAAGGGTGTTGATGACCCTTTGTATAGAGTAAAATACGGCATCCAAGTGAATGAGCCACTTCAGCATCATGAAGTGTATCTCCAATCATTAAAATATCTTTTGGATTAATCTTTTTCTCTTCTATAAAACGTTCAGCAACTTTGACTTTCGAATTTGCGTAAACATCGGATGTTCCAAGCACTTCATCAAAGAGATGATCGATTTTGTAATGCTTGAGTTGTTCATGTAAATTCTTAATTTCAGATGCTGATAAAAGAACATTTTTATAACCTTTTTCTTCACACGCCTTAATCGTTTCAATAACACCATCATGTAAACCTAAAGATAGACTTTTTGGTTGGTATTTATCAATAAAGCGATGTGCTAATACTTTAAACGGTGTTTTTTTAAGGTCATAGACCTTATCGTAATACGTTTCAACTGGAAACGTAAAAATCATTAAATATTCATCAAATGTGACAAGTGGTCTTTCTTCTTCTTTTAACATCTCAATCAAGATGTCATAACATAGTCTTGCATCATCTAAAATGGTGCCATTGAAATCCCAAAATATATATTTCATAAAGTCCTCACTTATTTGTGATAGGGGTGATTGTGGAGTATCATCAGTCCACGGTAAATTTGTTCGACTAAAATAAGACGCATTAACTGATGAGGAAATGTCATTTTTGAAAATGAGATCTGACTGTTTGCGCGTTTATATACATCATCGGATACACCATATGAACCACCAATAATAAAGACGATATCTTTTGTATTATAGGTCATTTTTGTATCAAGCATTTTCGCAAACTCTTCGCTTGTGTACGTATTACCTAATATAGCCAATAATATAACATCATCACCATCTTTAATTTTAGATAAAATACGTTCACCTTCAACCATTTTACCTTGTTTGGATGGTTCATCTAATACTTCAATGATCTCAATTTTTACTGGACATTGTTTTAAATAATACTTTATATTTTCTTCAATACCTTTTTGATTGATTTTACCAACCGTAATGATTTTAATCATAACTTAATCACCGGAAGACTTTCCTGGGATGCATAATAAACATCCACTTTTGTTGGATCATCAAATGCCTTAACAATCGCTTCATCGATATCATCGATTGAATTACAGTCCTCAGAAATATGAGCGACAGCCCAAATACTATGTTTCGTTACAAATTTGTTCATCAGTCTTGCTGCATCATCGTTGGATAAATGCCCTTTTTCTCCAACAATTCGTTTTTTAAGAAGAAAAGGTCTGGCTGATTGAAATAATGTAAACGGGTTATGATTCGCTTCAAGTAAATAAAAATCTGCATCTGATAAAAGTGTATGATAACTTTCATCCACATAACCTGTGTCCGTTAAAACAACCATCTTATGTTCTTCATCACGAATCACAAACCCAACAGGTTCTTCTGCATCATGCGATAACATAAAAGGCATAATATCGATGTGATCTATTTTAAAAGGATGGTCTGCCTCAATGATATGGGTTTGATGAAACATCCCCACAACATCCGATGGAAGACTATTTAAGGTCCCTTTTGTCAAGTAAACATCTTCGATTGCCCCATATTTTAAAAGCATTTTCAAACCCACGATATGATCACTATGCTCATGTGTGATAAGCAGTGCTTTAACATCAAAAATGTTCTCGTGATAGTCTGTCATCTTTTGTTTAATTTTTTGATAAGAAATGCCAGCGTCGATGAAGAGTCTGACATTTCCTACTTTTAAGTAGGTTATGTTCCCTTTTGATCCGCTGGCAAGAACAAATATTTCCATTTAACTTCACCTTCTTTTATGATATCACAAAAATGTGTGAGATTTACGAATAAAATGAAAGTGGTTGCATAAGACACTAAAAAATGCTATATTATAAATGCTTGTATGAAATACATTGAAGGAGTGAACACAATGAATCAAACAAAAACACTAAGAAAGCTTGCAATGTTTGTGCTAATTTTTGCAGGTTTACTTACGTTAGCCGCATGTAAAAGTGGTGAAAAAACTCCTTACGGTAGCATCTCTGATGACGCATATCTGACGATTGGTGACATCACCGTAACGGAAAAGGAATTATATGATCAATTGCGTATGCAAGGTGCTTCAGTTTTAGCATCCATGGTCGACGAAAAGATTTTTGCAGACCAAATCGCAACAGTTAAGGCATCAATCCTCGCTGGTGATGAAGATTTAAACACTTATTTAGATGAAACTATTAACAGTGCTATTCATCAAATCACCGATCTAGAAGATCTAGAAGATTTATATACTGATAATCAAGACCGTTTTGTTCGTAACGTTGAACAATTTGTTGACTCATTATACCTCTTGGATAACAGCATAGATATCGCAGCAATCAAAGCAGACATTTTAGGCTTAACAGCTAAATATGAAGGCTATGCAAATATTACTCATCTTTTAGACCGTTATGTTTTAAAAGCAACTCAAAGAAAATATGCAAAAGACTTACTTGAAGTTGAAGTTCTTGATAAAGACAATACAAACTATATCACTGAAGCTAATTTAGTTAACTATTATACAACCAATCTACAAGGTCGTTATGATGTTGAAGCGCTCGTTATTCGTTTCATTAACTTAAATGAAGCTAACGCAGCTCTTTACCAAGCTAGCATCAAATCAGATTCTAAAGGTCTATGGTACAAGATTCCTGACATTAGAATTGCTGAAGGCAATCCAGGTTATGTTGATCTAAACAATGAAACACCTACAGGTAATGGTCATATCGTTACCATCCTTACTGATTTAGGTTTACTCTCTAAATTAGGTGTTGATCGTAAAGATCGTTCACAAATCTCAGTTGCTGATTATGAAAACTACTACAAACGTTATGTGATTAGTACAACTCGTGAAACAGGTAAACCAGACGAAGCATTAACCGCAGCACAGGTTAAAGAAGAATTCGTTAACATCTATAACATTTTAAACCCAGCTAATAAGGTTGAAATTGCAGTTGATGGTTCTATCGTTGCACAAGCGGGTTCAGCTTATTCTTCTACTTATACATATGATGACTTAAACAAGCTTAACGCAAGTTTAAGAAGCCATGTATACACAACACTTACTGCTGAATCACAATTAGATGATATTAATGAACTTTCAGTTCAAAAACCATTCTCATCACGCGTTCAAACATTCGGAAACTTCCGTTACCTTGTTTACAAGACATCAGATACCTCTGATGCTGAAGAAGGTATCTTAGTTGATTCTGCAGATGACGCAGATGTTAAAGTGTTTGCTGATACAGAAGCTGCAAAAGCTCAAAAAGATAAAGCATTTGAAAAGCTTGTCGAAGGCAAATTAACATCAACTTATATCTCTGATAAAGTATCTAAGCTCTATGAAGATAAAGAATTAAACATTTTCGATAAGGTTGTTCGCGCATTCTATGAACAATCCTATGGTTATGAAGGTTCAACAAAAGATAAATCTGGCGATGTTGTTGCAACAATCGATGGAAAAGACATCTCAGTTGATGAATTCTTTGCTAGACTTGAAAAATCTTATGGTATTAACTTAGCATTAGACGTTGCATCAAATAAATTACTTCTTGCATCTGATGACTATAAAGTTGAAAAGAAAGATATGGATTCATATCAAACCCAATTTGAAGATATCATCAGCCAATTCTCTGCTGATAACTTCGCATCAGCTGGTTTCCCAGCTTCAATGGGTCGTGAAAAGTTCTTACTTCTTGCATTCGGTTCAAAGACTAACGCAGAAGCAATCAACCAACTCTATGTCTATCCAGAACTAAGAGATCAGTACATGACTGACATGGAAAGTCATTATGGTAATGAAACTTATACAATCTATGATAGACTTGCTGATTTAGCAGAACTTCAATATAACAACTATAAATCAATTTCTGTAAGCCACTTACTTGTATACTTCGATCAAGACGGTGATGGTTCACCTGATAATCCTCAAGAATACTTAGACGGATTAGATGCAGCAGCAGTTGCTCAAATCAAAGCTGGTTTAGTTGAACTTGTTGAACTTGTTTATAATCGTATGGGTGATTACACCGGTAATGCAGCAGGCTTAACAGCAATTGCTACTGAATTCAACAATTCAGGTCGTATCTTACGCGGTAGTGTTACACCTCCTTATGACTATCAAATTGAACAACTATGGGCAGAATACCGTCAACTCGGTTTCTACTTGAAGTTTGAAAACATTTCTTCACAAATCACAAACACTTCTAACTTTATTACTGGTTCTTCCGTATTAGACCCTGTCTTCTACAATAGAGCAATGGCACTTCACACTCAACTTGAAGCAATTGAAGATGATACAGCGAAGTTCCCACTCTTAGACTTATATGGAACAGTCATTACTGAAGAAGCACTTGATGAAGTTATGAGCGACTTCGGTTGGCACTTAATTCTTGCGACAAGCACTGGCAAGAAGTCATCTGCAGTATTTAGCGCAGCAGACGATGAAGATGGTAAGTATGTTTCTTCTGAAGATGATACATTAAACGTATACAATGAAGATTCAGAAACACTCACTGCATCACAAATTAAGTTCTACCTCATTGAACAACAATCTGAAGAAGGCGTCGTTCTTCCATCAGCAGTTCAAACAGCAGTAACAAACTACTTAACACCTGTACTCAATCGTTATAAGAATACATACATGCAAAGAGAATTAATTTTCCAATTTGTATCGAATGCATCTTTTGCAAGTGCAGATGGAGCAGCTCGTTTTGCTAACATCCGTGCAATCAATATTCGTCAACTCAATGAATACATGTTATCCACTGAAGGCGTATTTGATCAAAACTATGATGACCTTTATGGTTCATGGTTCACAGTATTAAAAGGTTAATTAAATGATGAGTAAGCGGCTATCTCATTAGCCGCTTTTCTTTTATTTTCCATAAAACATAAAAAAAGTACACATGAGTTGGTGTGTACTTTTATCATTTATTTGATCTTATGTTTATAAAACTTCATTTTATCCATCACTGAAATCATCTGAGTAAACATACCATCAGCTGTATCATTCAGTGATTCACCTAAAACAGTAAACTTCGAATCAATCGTATCGATAAACCATAAGAGAAGTGCCTCTCCTGTTTGTGGCTTCTTGGGTGACCCAAAGTTTAACTGACCATGATGTGAGATAATCATATGCTTAAGCATTAAAACTTCTTCTGTATTTTGGTAACCGAAGTGATTTGCTACACGGTCGATATCAACAG
>JAEWVV010000160.1 GCA_023458995.1 Bacillota bacterium | reverse complement strand
CAATCGCTATCAGAGAAGATGGCTATGTCTTTGCTTTAGATGAGTCTAAATCATTCTTACAATCATTTAGACCTACCGATTATGCAAAGCAGATTTATCTAGCCATTGATCTTTATGAACAAAGAGCTTATGAAGAAGCTATTTTAGCATGGCAAGAAGTTTTAAACTTAAACCAAATGTCTACACTTGCACATAATAGTATCGCAAAAAGCTATTTACAACTTGAAAACTATGAACTCGCAACGCATCATTTTGAACTTGCGGGTAATAGAACATTATATTCACAATCTTACTGGGAAATTAGAAACATTGCCATTCAAAATGCACTTGGTATTGTGATTATTGCAATCGTCTTACTTTATGCACTATCTAGAACTTTAGTATTTATCGATCAAAAAACCGGAAAAATTTCAAGTATCACGCAACCTGTTAAACAAGTATTTAAAATCAAAATGATTGTTGATATCTTCTACTTCTTAAGAGTCATCCGTCATCCTTTAGATAGTTTCTATGAACTAAAGAAAGGACGTCAAGGAACAGTATTATCTGCAACCATTATCTATGTATTAACCTTTATCGCATTTATCATCTATAGTTCACAAAAAGGATTTATCTTCCAAACAGTACTTGTTGAAGATCTTGATTTATCAGCATTAATCCTTGGATTCTTCTTAGTCACTGGACTCTTTATGATCTCAAACTACTTAGATACATCACTTCATGATGGCATTGGTAATTTCAAACAGATCTACATCATGTTCACTTACGCTTTAGGACCATTACTTATCTCGCTTTTATCCGTTACAGTCTTAACACACTTCTTAACATTAAGCGAAGTATTTTTCATCAATGCGTTCATGTATGTAGGTATTTTTTACACGGTTATACTCATCTTCTTAGGTATTGTTGAAACACATCAATATACCGGTAAAAAAGCATTTAAGAGTATACTGATGAGTTTATTATTTTCATTAATTATTATTGTCGTTTTAATTATCATGATTACCATGTGGAGACAACTCTATGTCTTCTTCGATGGAATAGTAAGGGAGTTGATTCGTAATGTCGCGCGTTAAAAAAGCATTCATTATCGTACTGATTGTTATCGTTATAAACTTACTTCTACTTCCTCTTTATGGTAATAGTGATTCAAGCGGATATGCACCTTATACCAAGACAAAAGTAGAGTTAAACGATACTTACACACTATTTGCAGAAAATACTTACTTTAAGTACTATTACAAGAAACACAATGGAACTTTAATGGTTGAAGACAAACGTAACAACCACGTTTGGAAATCTGGTATTGATCACGACTACGATCAATACATTGAAAAAACACTTGAACTTTATTTAGAGAACAATCCAGAAGCAACCGATGAAGAGATTCTAAATGTTGCAAAACCGATCGAAGATCAAATGAACACAACCAGAGAAGGTATCGCTAATTCACTTGTCGTCATTGATGTCTTAAGAGAGTCTGACCCTGCAAGAGCTGCAATTCAAGCTGGAAGTTCTTATAAAGCTTTCTCAACAAGAGAAAGTCTTGAACAACCAGGAACTGAAGTTGTTCTTGAAACAAGTGATTCTGTAAATACAGATAATCTCTATCTAGTGAATGGTGAAGAAAATCATTACGTCTTTGAAATCAAATATAAAGAATTCAAAGTGGATTTAGTGTTACACCTTTATCTTACGGAAAATGGTTTTGAAGTTGAAATCAGAGATCATGAAATAAAAGGTAATGATTCAAATTTCATCAAACATATCAACATTATGCCATTCTTAGGTTCATACGGTGGAAAGATGTTGAAATACAACACAGAAACCGATAAATATGATATTCCATCTTTAAAAGAACGAAAAGAAGGTTATGCTTTTGTTCCTGATGGACCTGGAGCTTTAATCGAATTTAAAGATTATGAATCTCAACTATCGGGATACACCGGAACGATTTATGGTGGAGATTTAGCTGAAAGAGGCACAAACTATAATGTAGTCTCTTCCAATGTTCCTACCAAAAATCCTTTGATGCCTGTCTATGGTATTTCTTATAGGGATAACAACGCAGCTTTCTTATCTTACGCAACCAAAGGTATGGAACATATGGAAATCATTTCAAGACCAAATGATTCCGCAGATTCATATAACTTAACAAACTATACAATTACATTCCCTAGATTTATCTATAATGATACTTATTCTCAAGTCTATAATAAACAAGGCGATTCATTCATCACTGCATTTGAAGAAAGAAATCATTTTGATGTTAGAGTCACTTATCACTTCTTAGCTGATAACAATTCGTTTGCTCCTGATTATGTCGGGATGGCAAAAGCTTATCAAACTTATTTAATAGAAGAAAACATTCTAAAAGATAAACAAACAAATACGCTATCACATATTCCAATTCGACTTGATTTCGTGATGGCAGATGCATCTCCTTCATTAGTCGCGACGAGGGATGTTGTTGTTACAAAGATTGAAGATGTATCAAACATCTTAAGTGAATTAAGTGGACTTGGAATTCATCAAATCAACTCTGGTTTATTAGGGTATCAACGTGGTGGTATCACCTTAGGTGAAAAAGCTCAACCTGATTTTATGAATGCAATCGGTTCTAAATCAGAATTCAAAAATGTCGTATCCAGTCAAAATGAAAATGGTACAGATATATCACTTGCACTAGACTACGTCTCAATTAGTGATATCAATTACCGTCTTGCAAATCTTGCAAGTAAACATATTAATGGCCAATATTTAGTAGAAATCGACCCCTTAAATAATACAGGTGTCACGAACAGTTTCTTTTATGCGCGTTCAAACAAGATTATTTCTTGGATTAAGTCCAATGAAAAAGCAATTAGATCCCTGGGCTTTAGAAGTATGACCTTTGATGGTTTTACGAAAAATCTTTATAGTGATAATACAAAAGATAGAGTATCTACCTCTGAAGTTATTAGTCAATATCAAGATACTTTAGAAACGATATCAGATAATTACATCATCAATAATACAACACCTAATCAGTATCTATGGGCTTACACAGATCGTTTCCTTCAAACACCAATGTTTAACTCACAATACATCGTGGAAACTCACACTGTCCCATTCTTACAACTCGTATTAAATGGCTATATTGAAATGTATTCAACGTATGTCAACTTCTCGTTCTATGAACAAAGAGATATTTTAAAGATGATTGACTATCATACATTCCCATCCTTTTTACTCACGAAAGAACCTTCCTATTTACTCCAAAAAACAAATTCTCAAGCGTTCTTCTCCACAGAGTATCAAATCTATCAATCGATGATTCTTGATGTGTACCAAAAGATTAATGGTGCCTTAAGTCAGGTAAATGAAGCAGGATGGGTCAACCGAGAAGAAATTTCTCCAAATATGATTAAAAACACGTACGATAATGGTAAAATTATTTTCATTAATTATACGGAAGAACCATCTACATATAATCAAGTCACTATACCAGCACTCGATTATGTTGTGATTGGAGGATAACTAATGGCAAAGTCGAAAAAAAGAAAACCGGTCAATGAAAATCTAGCAGCTTATGCCTTTTTAGCGCCTTGGCTTATTGGGTTTATTCTATTAGTTCTCTATCCTTTATTTGATACAATCTTTATATCGTTTTTTGATGCCGTGATTAAAATAGATGGCTTACAAAAGACATTTATTGGGCTTAATAACTATAGAGAAGCTATTTTTCAAAACACTGATTTTACACCACTCATTATTCAATTTTTTGTGATGGAACTTACCTATATTCCATCCATTCTGATTATTTCCTTAATCTTAGCTATTTTATTAAACAGTAAGATTAAATTTAAAGGCTTATTTAGACTGATCTACTTCTTCCCTGTTGTTATCTTATCAGGTCCTGTCATGAGTCAATTAGAGTCTTCGAATACAACGGCAATGCTCGATGTCTCAAAAGTCTTAATTTTCCGTATGGTCAATAACTTATCCCCATTCTTAGGTGATACCATCGTGAGTTTATTTACAAACTTCACGGTGATCTTATGGCTTACCGGAATTCCCGTTGTCTTATTCTTAAATGGGTTACAAAGAATTAATTCAAACCTTTATGAAGCTGCTCAAATCGATGGAGCGAATGCTTGGCAAATCTTATGGAAGATCAGTTTGCCTAACTTAAAATCAACAGCACTTATCGTATCGATCTTTATCATTATTCAAGTCGCATTATTTGAAATGAATCCGATCTATCAGTTTGTTGTTAACGATCAAATCACAAAGAACAGATTGGTTCGTCTAGGGTTTGCATCCAGTGTAGTTGTAATGTATTCACTTATTATCATCATTGTGATTGCGATTGTTTTACTCATCTTTAGAGAACCTAATGATGAAAAATATGTTGAAACATTAAAGGAAAAACAAGAACGTAAACTGATCAAGATGAGAAAATCACAACGTAAAGATGAAACAGTTAAAGAATTTATCAATCGTGTATTTAAAAAGAATCAAGGAGGTACAAATTCATGATGAAAATGAATGTGTTTGCATCCTTCAATAAAACAAAAATTAAAAAAGTCCTTCTTGGTCACGGGGAATCTAAAGGACTAATCAAACAAATCGTAATTTATGCACTTTTAGTTGGTATGGGCTATATCTTCTTATATCCACTACTTAAAATGATTTCAATGTCGTTTATGTCTTTTGAGGATTTATTAAATCCAGAAATTGAATGGATCCCAAGCAGATTTAGTTTTAATAACTTTAAAGTTGCTAATACAATCTTAAAAATATTCCCATACTCTTGGACAGCTGAAGGCTTAAACTTCTTTCAGAGGATTTTCCAAACATTTAAGGCACCAGGAAATCTTTATATGAGTTTAAGAAATGTTGGTTTCCTTGCAATTATTCAAACGATCATCGCATCACTAACGGGTTTTGCGTTTGCACGTTTTAACTTTAAGTTTAAAAAGTTCTGGTTCTTTATGGTCATTATCACATTCGTGATTCCACTTCCCATGGTTACGATGCCTCGCATGAGCATTTTATCATTTGTGCAAGATAAATTATGGGTTCCAATTTATGATTCAATCTTTGCAGGTAACTTTTTAGGTAAAGTGTTCAATAGAACCATATTTAATACCTTAGCCCCACAAATCTTCTTTGCAGTCTTTGGTCAAGGCATTAACTCAGCTATTCTCGTATTAATCTTTTATAACTTCTTCAAGATGATTCCAAAATCATTAGATGAAGCAGCACGCATGGATGGTGCAACTTCATTTCAGGTCTTCTATAACATTTATGTAAAACTCGTTATCCCCATTGTCATTGTTGTTTTCTTGTTTTCATTTATATGGAACTGGAATGATTCTTACTCAGCTCAAGTCTATTTTAGTGTCAATAATCCACTCATTATTTCAAGATTAAGTTTATTTGATTCTGAGTTTGCTGGGTTAAGTAATTCAATGCCAGGACAAAATACGGAAGCACTCTTAAATGAAGGCTATAAAACAGCAGCAACCTTCTTATCGATTCTTCCACTGCTCATTATTTACTTATTTGCACAAAAGAAATTTATTGAAGGTATTGAACGCACCGGTATTACTGGTGAATAATTTTTAATTATTATATGTTTATACTATATAATAGAGTATAGAAAGGTGGTATAGGATGGTCACCCTTGCTGAAATATCACAACGCACAGGCGTTTCGAAGTCAACGGTATCAAAAGCCTTATCCGGTTATAAAACAATCAATAAAGAAACAAGAGAACGAATCCAAAAAGTAGCAAACGAACTTGGTTATTTACCGAATGCAGCTGCCAGAAGTTTAGTTAAAAAAAGAGCAGATACTGTGGGCGTTGTCTATGAAGTAGAATTTGGGTTACGCAACCTATTCTTCTCTGCTTTACTTGAGGAATTTAGGAAAAACTCACAGGCCAATGGTTATGATGTTTTGCTTTTGACCTATAACCATGAAAGTGGTCTTGACTACTTAAAGCACTGCAACTCTAAAAACGTCGATGCTGTCTTAGTTGTTTCTAAGGGAAGCGCTCCGATGGAAGAAATCGAAAAACTAACAAACAGTAATCTAGCTGTTGTAACACTAGACCCTGTTCATCAATCGATCAATTCTGTTTACTCTAACCCTTACCAAGGTATTATGCTTTCTTGTCAGCACTTATATGATCTAGGACATCGTAAGATCGCGTATATCCATGGTAGTAACTATAGTTTCATTGGTACTGAACGTTTAAGAGCTTATCTTGATTTTATGAAAGAAAAAAACTTAACTCCAATTTATATGAGTGATTACTCAAATGAATCTTATACCTTCTCAGAAGGTTACCAAACCATGAAAAAGATTTATCATACATATGGCTTACCTGAGGCAATATGTAGTGCTTCTGACCTGATGGCATTTGGTGCAATCACTTTTATCCAAAAACAAGGTTATAAAGTACCAGATGATGTATCTGTCGTAGGGTTTGATAATGTCTCAATCTGTGAAATTAGTACACCAAGATTAACAACGGTTGCACAAAATTATGAAGCTATCGGTAAAGCAGCATGGGATCTTTTAGATCGTATGCTACAAACAGATAATCATAAGGAAGAACCTGTTGTTATTGATACATTTATTGTCGAAAGAGAAAGCACAAAAAAAAGGGAAACACATGATTAAAGCTATTGTATTAGATATGGATGGAACAATCATCAATTCTGATGATCTTGTTTTAAAGATTTATGATGATATTAAAAAGAGTGAACAAGATGGTCAATTACTTGAGAATATTTCAAGAAATGATTTACTCCAAAAGAGTAACATCGAGATTTTCAATCATCTTTATCCAAAGAACTCATCCTTCTATATCAATTTATATGAAAAACTGCATCAAACATATGTTAAAGATTATCTTCATATTTATCCAGATACAATCCCTTTCTTAGATTTCTGCAAAGAACGTGAAATCGAATTATTTCTTTTCACTTCAGAGATTAAATCAATTACAAATTTCGAAACGAAATCTTTAAAGATTGATCATTATTTTAAAGAGATGATGACCTTTGATGACGTCACTCATGCTAAACCACATGGTGAAGGATTATTTAAAATCATGGATAAATATCATTATAAGAATCATGAAATGATTTTTATTGGTGATTCTGTTAATGATGGTCTAGCTGGTAAACATGCAAAAGTAGATACGATTTATATGAATCGTCACCATACAGAGCCACTTCATACATTTGATCATCATTCTAACTCACTCGTTGATGTAAAAGATTATCTTTTGAATAACTTACCTCTAATAAAAATTGAAGTATCTAATGATGATTATAATATCATGCAGCTCACTGACCTCCATTTAGATGGTAGTGTAAATGACCAAAAGACATTTGAACTGATTAGACGAATGGTTTATGCTGAATCTCCTGATTATATCGTACTAACTGGTGATCAAACCATGGGACAAAATAGTCCTAAGCATTACCAAATCTTAATGGATTTGATGGACTCATTTAAAATTCCTTATAGTTTCGTCTTTGGAAATCATGATAGCGAACATGAAAGTTATGAGGATATCTTATCCCACATAAAACATGCTAAGAATCTTATTTTCCATAAAAACGATTTAAAATTAGGTTATGGTAATTACTTCATTGAATTAAGAAAGAATGATCAAACTTCAATGTTACTCTTTTTCCTTGATTCACATAGCTATCAAGATTACATCATTGATGGAAACAAAACCTGGGGATATGGCGAGATCAATCAAGATCAGATTAAATGGTATGAGACCATCACTTCTTCTTATAAAGAAAGTATTCCAAATCTCATATTTACCCACATACCAACCTATACATTTAGAGAAAAAGATTATTATCCATTTATTGGTGTAGCACATGAAGATGTATGCTCAGCACCTATGGATAACCACATTCATGAGGTTTTCAAAAAGAATGGTGTTAAAGGTGTATTTGTTGGTCACGATCACTATAATGATTATCAGTTTGTAAAAGATGATATCTTATATGCTTATGGCCGGGTTACAGGATTTTATGATTACAAAGATATTCCTATGGTACGTGGATCAAGAATGATTAAAATTACGAATCAAAACATTGATTCATACATCATTACACATTAATTTATCTTACTAAAAAGAACTTTTTTCGATTGAAACAAGTTCTTTTTTTGTCTATTACAATAATAAATAAAGAGCCATGAATACACATAACTCTAAGTTTATTAATTATTTGATCACATAACTGATCGTTGTTTTATTGTTGATACTTAAGGTAGTGTTTATACCATCAATTATTAGATCAAATGTAATTTCTTCACCAGCTTTATTATGAACGACGACAACCTTTGATTGATCCGGATTGATGAAACTTGTAACAAGCAAGTTCGGATTAGATGCTTTCGTATCGATACGATAAGCACCCTTTTTAACAAACTTACTGAAATGTCCGATGAAGTAATATTCTTCATTTTTTGTATACGTTCCATCTTCATGAACTGTGAGTACACCACGACAATTCATGCATCCACCATTTGTTGGACCATGGTGATCATCTAAAGCTAAATTCCACATAAGAACGCTTTTAGAATAGTTGTTTAACGACCCCATAAAGACGTTTTCCATATTCCAAGTGATATTGTCAGAGAAGTTTGTTGCCCATGCTCCACCGCTACATTCTGTAAACCAAATGCCTTTTTCTGGGTGTGCTTCATGAACTTTATTTTGAGCACTTACATGACCGGCATAACAATGAAAACCAGATCCGATAACAGCGTTATAGCCCTTGGGATCATCTAGAATTGATTTTGGATATTCTGGTTCATCCCAGTTATGATCGTAGCTGATAATGCCTGTTGTTCTCTTGTTTTTATTAAACACTTCTTTTAGTTTAACAACAAACTCGAGTTGATCTTCTTTACTCATTGTCATTGTTGGGTATGTATCCACCTCATGCATGGGTTCATTTTGAGGTGTAATCGCGTAAATGTTGATTCCTTCTTTTTGATAGGCTTCAATATATTTATCCAAGTAATTTGCATAAACATCAAAGTACTTCTTCTCTAATGATCCACCATGTACATGTTTTGTATTTTTCATCCATGCTGGTGCTGACCACGGAGAACTAACGATCTGAATATCTTTCTTTAGAGATAGAATTTCTTTAAGCATTGGGATCAGATATACGTAATCTTTTTCAATCGTAAAGTGTTCTAATTTTAAGTCTTCTTCTCCTGGAGTAATATCATCATATGTAAAACTTGAGAGCGAGAAATCTGACGCTCCTACAGTAATTCTGATTAAGTTGATATCAATTCCAAGTTCAGTAAACAAGTCCTTTAGAAGCTCTATTCTTCTTGTTTTATCCAGTTTTGAGAAGAGATAAGCTGAAGATTCTGTAAGTGCAGCACCAAATCCATCAATCTGTTGGTACTTCTTTGTTGAATCAATTTCAATCGTATTTAATTCGTTCTTTGAGTTTATCTTATTAGGCGTGATATCAACACGTTCTAAAAGCATCTTCTTGTCGTTTTGTGTAATCCATGCATTTATTTTAAGGTTGTTAGTATTCATTGTTCGTATCCAAGAAACTAGAGTCAAGTTCCTATAGATTTCCTTTCATATAGTTGATTTTATGGAAAACGTTTTCCTTACTTAGTTTATCTAATTTTTGAAACTTTGTAAAGTGTTAAACGACAGTTAGTGTCATTTTGTATTATTCTTATTTTAAAAAGGTGATAGCTAAATCAAACCAGACTTTAAGATGGCCAAACTTATGCTCAAATTCAACAGGATCCATTCCATCAAATGTAACATCTTGAGTCGCAAGCGATACCCCATGATCTCCATGTGGATAAATATGAAGTTCGAATGGAACCTTATTTCGTTTTAATGCATTCGCTAACACAAGTGCATTATCCACAGGGACTAAATCATCATCTGCTGTATGCATGATAAAGACTGGATTCATATGTGAATGGATTCGTTTTTCAAGTGATAACTCATTCATGTAAGGTGATTCTAGTGTACCTAGCAAATTACGAAATGAATCTAAATGACCAAAAGATGGATCATTTGATACAACTGGATATGCAAGAACAGTCTTCTTAATCAAATCTGGTCTTTCAACCGATAACATTAAAGCATAATGTGCACCAGCAGAAAATCCAAGCACATAGAGCTTGTTAACACGTTCATCATTTATAAGTTCTTCTAATTTAGAAATACCTTCCTCTTCAACTAAGGGATAAAGTAATTTTTCTTCACGATACCAGTAGATAGCAGCATGAAATCCTGCATCATTTAATCTTCTAGCAACCGGCATTCCTTCTCTTGGTGATGTAAAGAAATAACCTCCGCCTGGAAAGATCAAAACTAAATCTCTTTTATGATTATCTTTAAATACATATTCTAGTTTGTTTTGTGACATTTTCATGCTCCTCATTCATATGGATATATCTAAGTAAAACTTAGGTTTTAATTCACATGAGAATTTTAACACATGTTATGGTGTTTGTATAGATATCATAAGCAAGTATAAGTGTGATAAAAATAGCCCATCACAATTATGATAGGTATGCTTAATTCAATCCAGATAATTATCCCTAAACCTTACTTATACATCGTCAATTGAACAGACTTCTTATATGATAAGAATACAGATAAGACGCTTAATACAAGAATTCCTATGATAAGTACTTGATAGTAAGGAACATCATAAATCACCGATGTAATGGGCACTTTAATTTCTAAACCTCCAGTAGCAAGAAAATACATAATGACATTAAGAAGCGTTAAAGCTAATACACCCAATAATCCAAACAGGTATTTCTTTCTTGTAGATTCAACATAGGATAGTGGCATCATCAATGAAAAGATAAACAAATGATGTGCATTACCATATGACTCTGTCCAGAAAGTTGCTGTTATGATGCCTCCATCAGTCATATTTATTTCATTTAATGATGATTGAGAAAGGGGTTGAGTGGTTTCAACCTAAAATAGCAAATTAGAAACTAAAAATTCACTAAATTTTGTTGTTTTTATAGTATAATTAAAGAAAATACATTAAGAGTGGAATAAAAATGTCAAGAGAATCAAAACTATTCACAGCACGAAGCAGCAAGTTATTGGCGAAAGAGTAAAAGAGTATGAATCATTTGGTTGTGAACTTCTCTCAATCAATGGTTTGGATGTTTCATTGTCTAGAGAAACGCAAAATAGTGTTTACACTGAGTTAGTGAAATATGAGTATCAATATGATGTTTTAAGAGAAAAACTAGATAACTTAAAAAAGCCTATACAACCATCATCATTTAGCTTAATCATGTTTTTGGTATCTACATTGCTCTTCGTTGTTCCTGGTGTATTATACGTTTACTTTTATATAAAGCGTAAAAATCAATATGAAGAGGACCTCAAAGTATATAATGAAACATGCGATCAGCTAGTCAAAGAAATTAAGAAAGTTTGTGACGATTCAAGAACTGTTTTCTTCTCAAGACAAAAATAATCATACTAGAGTACAAGATAGTACAGAACGACTCTATTGAATCTTCAGAACAACAACTTAATGAATTAAGTAAGTATGGCTGGTCAGTTGTTTCTGTGACAATATCAAATGAACAGTCAATCATTATCGTACTGAAATGCGAGTTAGAAGATCCATTTAAAAAAAGATAAAATAACAACACACTGGTTAAGCAATATGCACATTGTTCAATAAGTGTGTTTTTCTTTTTATCAAGATGATATGAGGAACTTCGTGATAGTATTAATTTACATTAAGATAATCTGACAAATGGCAGAATACGTGAAACCCGATTTAAAAGAATAATGGTGATCAATTGTAATCCAAATTTATGAATAAGTTGAATGAATACAATAAAAATCTCAAAATTCAGTTAAACTATAATCTATTTGGATATAGAAAAAGCCCGTCTTATGGGTGAGATGAGCGCTGATATTTTTTATTTTCTGATCAGTTTAAACAGTTGATCAAGTTCTTTACTTGTCAATTCTCTGTACTTTCCTACTGGAACATCTAAATGAATGTTCATTATTCGGACACGTTTTAATGAGACAACTTGATAACCAAAATAATCGCACATACGTCTTATTTGTCTATTTAAGCCTTCTGTCAAAATGATTTTAAATGTTTTTTCACCTGTTTGTTTGATTATACAAGGTTTTGTAATTGTATCTAATATAGGTACACCTTTAGACATATTTGTAAGAAATTCCTGTGTGATTTTCTTATTGACGACTACAATGTACTCTTTCTCATGATTGTTCTCAGCACGTAAAATTTGGTTAACGATATCGCCATCATTAGTCATAAGGATAAGGCCTTCGCTGTCTTTATCAAGTCTTCCGATATGAAAGATACGTTTATGGTAGTTGATGTAGTCTACGATGTTATCTTTGATGGCTTGATCTGTGGTTGAGGTAATCCCTATCGGTTTATTGAATGCTAAATAAACAAACTCATTTTGCTTTTTTATAGGTTTATCATCAACGGTAATCTTATCTTGATCTGTAACCTTTGAACCCACTAAAGCAAGCTCACCGTTGATTTTGATACGCTTTTGTTCTATCAACCTGTCGGCTTCTCTTCTTGAGCAATAGCCTGATTCACTTAAGTATTTGTTTATTCTAGTTTCCACGTACAGTCGACCTCGATAAGCAGTGTTTGATT
>JAEWVV010000159.1 GCA_023458995.1 Bacillota bacterium | reverse complement strand
GTCTAACCGTTTGATTGTTATTGCAGGTAAAGTGGATCTAAAAGAGATTCAAAGTTATTTTAAAGCCTATGAAGAAAAATTCCCCATCAAGCATAAAAAGACACAAACCATTTATCCAAAAGAACCGAAACGTGTAGCAATCAAAAATCATGTTGAAGTGAAAGATATCGGAATCTCTAAGTTGATGTTAGGTTTTAAACTAGAACCTAAAAAGTTAAAACCAAAAGATCAAATTAAACGTGAGATGGCGATGGCCATGATGACCAATTTACTTCTTGGTTCATCATCTATGATGTATGAAAAGTTACTTAAAGAAGAACTGATTAATCAAAGTTTTTCATTATCAACTGTCTTTGAAAAGAATGCTGAAAGCATTGTTTTATTTGCTGAATCAAAGAAAGTAACAACACTTAAAAGGATTCTAGTTGAATTCATGACCGAAACGGGTTTAAATGAATTAACATCGGAAGCTTTTTTAAGATATCAAAAAGTATATTTAGGTCAACTGATCTTTGCATTAAATAATATTGAATATAAAGCATATCTCTATGGTAAGTATTTCCATTTAGGTGCTAATCTCTTTGATGTCGTTGATATTTTAAAGGAAATAACGCTTGATGATATTAAAAATGCATTTAATGAGCTAAAGAAAAATAGAATGACAATCTTAATTCACAAAAAAGCCTAGTTCAGGCTTTTTTTATTTAAATGAATATCTATACCATGTTTTATTTACTTAATATTATGTTTTATCACATGCGTTATAAATAATTAAGAAATATTCGAACTTATTTTCTAAGCGTTCATTTGTTAAACAAAGGATGAATCCATATACTTGATTTAAAACAAGGAGGACTTATGTTAAATCAAGTTATATTAATTGGCCGCTTGACTCACGACCCAGAAGTTAAAACATTAGATGACGGAAGAAAGGTTTGTTATATTCAAGTAGCGGTTCAAAGACCATTTAAGAATATTGATGGTCATTATGAAACAGATTTCTTTAGAGTTACTGTATGGGAAGGATTAGCAACAGCTATTGAATCTTATGCAAGTAAAGGTGTTATGGTTGCTATTAAAGCAAGACTTCAAACCTGGAAGTATGAGACAAGTGATGAGAAAAAGCTTACGATGGTAGATATTATTGCAGAAAGAATAACCTATTTATCACATAACTCCAAAGGAGAAATAAAGGCGGATGAAGAAAGTTCTGAAAAATGAACTTTTTTTATTGACATCACATACTATGCAATGTATAATATTATCGAAATGCAAGTATAAGAGGTGACCTATGAGAGAACAAGTCAAAAAAGGAGTTCTTGAAATCTTTGTCTTAGCGATGCTATCTAAAGGTGATTCATATGGATATAAAATCGTGAGTGACTTATCAGAGTATATCGAGATCAGTGAATCTACCCTATATCCTATCTTAAGGCGCTTAGAAAAGGTTAATGAACTTAAGACATATAATGTATTATTTCAAGGAAGAAACCGTAGGTATTATCAAATTACACCACTCGGTAAAAAACACATCGATGAGTTTTTAAAAGAATGGGAAGATATTCGGATCATCTATCAGATCCTAACTAAGTGAAGGTGAACATTGTGAATAGTTGGCTAAAAGAATTAGAACAAGCATTAAAAAGAAAGTTTTATGATGAAGAAAGTAAAGATATTGTGAGCTTCTATGAAGAGATGATTAATGATCGTCTCGCCAATGGAGAAAAGCTTGATAATATCTTATCAGGATATGATATTCGGCAAATCGTAAAGGATATTACGCCAGAGGTTTTAATGAAAAGAGAAAATAAATCTTACACCCAAGTCTCTAAATCAACAAAACAACTCATGGTCGTCTTACTCAGTTCACCGTTATTAATCCCACTAGGCATTATATATATCGCATTCTTAATCTTTGTTGTATCCATGATAATTACCGCGTGGATCGTATTAACTACAGGTGTAGTTGGATTTGGTGTATTCATCGTTGATATGATTCAATCTGAGTTATCGTTTGCAAATGTACTTGGTGCACTCGGATTAGGTTTGATGGTGTTGGGTTTCATCGTTTTAGTATCACTTTGGTTATCACAACTTATGGTGATGACATGGAAAAAATTAATTTACTGGTTTTCAAAACTAGCGCATAGAAGAGGTGAAGGTAAGTGAAAGTTTTAACTAAAATTTTAGGATTTATTATTTTACTTGGATTAGTGTTAGCAGTTATTGCATTCTTTATGGGTTTAGATATCACCAATTTAAGAGGTTTCTTCTCAGATGAAGAAGCTTATGGTGAAATGCTTACTGAAGAAACAGATAAAACAATTAATCATTTAATTATTGATATTGATACACGTAACATTATTGTTCATTATGATGATGTTGATCATATTAGTCTTACTTATTATGCACACGAAAGTAAAGATACATGGACATTCGATGATTCAGTAGATGGAACATATACCATCACACAAAAAGAAAAAGTCGTTTGGATGAATTTCTTTAATTATAAATTCACACCACAAGAAATTGTCACGATTCATATTTATCTTCCAGAAACAATCGCTTTAGATTTAAATTTGAAGACGAGTGTTGGCGATGTTAGAATCGAAAATGATTCTGTAATTACTGCAAATGATGTAAAACTCTACTCAAATACAGGAAGTATTTATCTTGAGATGATGGATTGTAAAGAGCTAGATCTTAAAACAGATACAGGTGGCATCCATATTGATAAAGTCAATGCATCGGGTGATGTCACACTTGATTCTGATACGGGTTCAATTAATGCAAAACAGTTAACTGGTAAGGCTATGCTGATGAAAGCAGATACCGGAAATGTTTCATTGACGGATATTAGTGGTGATTCACTCAATGTCGATGTTGATACAGGTAAAATGAGTTCAATAAATGCAACATTTAGCGGAGCGATCATCATTGACTCATCAACTGGTGATGTGATACTTAACAACACTCTTGGAGCTTCATTTGATATTGAGTCAAATACTGGTGATGTTAAACTAACATTTGCATCTCTTGATAACTATCGTTATGACTTAAAAACAGATACAGGCAATATTAAGATTAGTGGATTAAGTCAAGGCAATCGTCATAGTACGTCTATTGGAGATGTCCTCATTAAAGTTAATGTTGATACCGGAAATATTCGCATCAATTCTTAAGTTCAAATTGATACCTTTATTTTTCAAATAAAAAGGGCTGACTTCGTTGGAGTCAGTCTTTTTTTATGCTACAATGAAGAAAGGAGATGATGATATGAAAATCAATTTTAAAGAAGAAGTCATGAAACGCAAGGATCAACTCATTCTTGACTTACAAAAACTGATCCAAATTAATTCTGAATTAACGACATTTGATGCTAACCGTAAAGGAGCACCTTTTGGAGAAGGAACGAAGGAAGCACTTGACTTTATGTTAAACCTAGGAGATCGTGACGGCTTTTCTACCATTAATCTTGATGGTTATGCAGGTCATATTGAATATGGTAAACAAAAAGATTTCGTCGGTATTATTGGACATCTTGATGTCGTACCTGCAGGTAATGATTGGACATATCCACCGTATGGTGCTGAAATTCATGATGGTAAGATGTATGGTAGAGGAACCGAAGACGACAAAGGTCCAACGATTGCTGCTTACTATGCATTAAAGATACTTAAAGAACTAAATGTACCACTTTCTAAGCGTGTTAAACTTATTCTTGGTAATGATGAGGAAACAGCTTGGCGTTGTGTCAGACATTATTTTAGTGTTTATCCGGAAACACCCGTTTCTGGATTTATTCCTGATGCTGATTTCCCATTGATCTACGCTGAAAAGGGTATTTCAAGAATCTTTGTTGAAGGTAAGATGGATGCTACAGATGTGATTGAACTCCATGGTGGTTTTAGAGATAATATGGTTCCAGATTACGCATCAGCTGTACTTAATCCTTCAAAGGATTATGTAAGTGATTTTAAAGCGTTCTTAAAGAAGAATAACTTTGAAGGTGGAGCTGAACTAAAAGATGGTAAAGTTTACTTAAAA
>JAEWVV010000158.1 GCA_023458995.1 Bacillota bacterium | reverse complement strand
GTCGAAGGATTATCTAATGCGAATGAAAAAATACGAAGTGGTTCTGCTTTTTTCTTAATTCTTAGAACTGCAAGATCATGGAGATTACTTCCTGCAACAAAATTTGCACTATAAGCATTATGTTTATAATCATAAACTGTGTATACTGATTCTTCGATACGTTGATCATAGACGATATGGTGATTTGTGAGGACATAATAATAAACAGGGTCTTCATCAAAGATGAGGCCTGATCCAAACGTATTCGTCACCTTGTTGGAAGAAAGTTTTTTAACCCGAACAACACCCTTTAAAGCATCATTAGAAATGTCATTAAGTAAATTTATTCGTTCGAGATATTTCTGTCCGTTGTTTTCAAGATGATCTTCATAATGTGCGTAAATGTCATCATAACTTTGTGTCCATGCGCATCCTGATAACAGAAATGACAGGACTAAAACAAGCAGGATTAAACCTTTTTTCATGTGACCACCCTGCATTTATTCTACTCTATTTAGCGTAAATTAAAAAGATATTTGCCAAATTTGCAAATATCTTCATTAAAAATCATTAAGATTAACCGATAGAGCCTTCCATTTCAAGTTTAATGAGTTGGTTGAGTTCAATCGCATATTCCATAGGTAATTCTTTAGCAAACGGTTCAATAAATCCCATAACAATCATTTCGGTTGCTTCTGCTTCTGATAAACCTCTACTCATTAAATAGAAGAGTTGTTCTTCCGAAATCTTAGAAACTGTTGCTTCATGTTCTAGGAATACATCTGAGTTTCTAACAACGTTTGTTGGGATGGTATCTGAGAATGAGTAGTCATCTAAGATGATGGTGTCACATTCTACGTGAGCTTTAGCACCTTTAGCATTTTTACCAAAATCAACTTTACCACGGTAGTTAACAGATCCACCACCTCTAGAAATTGATTTAGAAATAATGGTTGATGTTGTGTTGGGTGCAACGTGAATCATTTTAGCACCCGCATCCTGGATTTGATTTTTACCAGCGAATGCAATTGAAATCGTTGTACCTTTCGCACGTTCTCCAAGAAGAACACAGGATGGATACTTCATGTTAACGCTTGAACCGATATTTCCATCAATCCATTCCATATGACCATTCTCATAAACAAATGAACGTTTAGTGACTAAGTTAATTACGTTTGTTGACCAGTTTTGAATGGTTGTATAACGACATGTTGCATCCTTTGCAACATGGATTTCTACGATAGCTGCATGTAAAGATTCTTTTGAATAGACAGGAGCTGTACATCCTTCAACGTAGTTTACAGATGCACCTTCATCGACGATGATGAGCGTACGTTCAAATTGTCCCATTTGGTCAGAGTTAATTCTAAAATAAGATTGTAATGGCTTCGTTACTTTAACACCTTTAGGTACGTAAATAAATGAGCCACCACTCCATACTGCACTATTTAATGCAGCATATTTGTTATCGCTATAAGGAATAATCTTACCAAAATATTTTTTAACTAAATCAGGATATTCACGAAGTGCTGTATCTGTATCAACATAAATAACACCTAAATCTTCGAGTTCTTTTTGTGTATTATGATAAACTACTTCACTTTCAAACTGTGTAGAAACACCTGCTAAATAATTACGTTCAGCTTCAGGAATCCCTAATTTTTCAAACGTATTTTTAATTTCAACCGGAACTTCTTCCCAATCGTTTTCAGCTCTTTCACTCGCACGTAAGAAATATGTAAATTCATCAAAATTGATAAATGATAAATCTGGTCCCCATGATGGGTTTTTAAGTTCTAAGAACTTTTTATAACTATTTAAACGGAATTCTAGCATCCATTCCGGTTCATTCTTGTATTTGCTAATCGCGCGTATAACATCTTCATTAAGCCCTTTACCCGTTGAGATAACAGGTTTTGAATCTGTATGCCAACCGAATTGATACTCACCGACGATATTATCTATTTTCTTTTTGTTATCATCCATTGGATGTATCCTCCTTTATTTTAATGATTGCTTGTTCAGCTGCTTTCCATGCGAGTGTCGCACATTTTACACGTGCTGGAAACTGTGATACACCCTGATAAACAACAGCATCGCCTACAAGGATATCTTTATTGTAAGGATAACCTTTAATTAATTCATAGAACTCGTGTAAGATGCTTAAAGCTTCGTCCACCGTTTTATTCATAAGCGTTACACTCATGACTGAAGCACTTGAACAACAGATTGAACACCCAGTTCCCTTTTGTTTGATATCTTTGATGATGCCATCTTCAATCTTAAGCTGTACAGTCATTTCATCACCACATGAGGGATTATTTAAGTGTACAGTCATATAAGAGTTGTCAGCAACAAAACCTTTGTTTTTGGGATATTTATAGTGATCCATAATCACTTGTCTATAGAGTTGTTCAATGTTCATAGTGTTCTCCTAAAATGATGAAAAGAATGCTTGGGCAGCTTTCACTGATTCAATAAATGTGTCACAATCTTCTTTCGTATTGTAGATATGAAATGAAGCACGAAGTGTTGATATCACACTTAAAAAACGACTGACAAGTTGTGCACAATGGTGTCCAGCTCTCACACTGACGTGATATTGGTCTAACATGGTTGCTACATCATGCGGATGAATGTCTTCAATGTTAAATGCAATCACAGGGTTTTCTGCGGTTTCATTATAAATCTTAACACCCTTAATCCCTTTAAGTTTTTCAAGTGTATAGCGATGCAGTTCTTCTGTGTGTTCATGGATTGCTTTAAAACCAATCGATTTAATGTATAAAATCGCTTGAGCAAGACCGATTGCTCCACCAATCACTGGTGTTCCAGCTTCGAGTCTTTGAGGTGCTTCTTTCCATGTGGCATCAGTGAAACTCACTTCATCGACCATTTCTCCACCGTATTCGAATGGTTCTAACTGATCGAGTAAATGCTTTTTACCATATAAAACACCAACACCTGAAGGTCCAAACATTTTATGTCCAGAGAATGCGAGATAGTCGACATCCATTTTTTTAACATCTATATCCATATGTGGTGCTGATTGTGCGGCATCAATAACTACGACAGCTTTTTTAGCATGTGCGAGTTTAATGATTTCTTCAACTGGTGTTAAATAACCCATCACGTTTGACACGTGTGTTAATGCAACCACTTTTGAGTGATCTGTAAGAACTTTACTAAAGTTTTCAACTGTAATACGTCCTTCTGTAGTCAGTGGTACATAGACAAGTTTTGCACCTGTCTTTTTAGCAATTACCATCCATGGCAAAAGCGATGAATGATGTTCTAATTCACTGGTAATAATTTCATCACCAGGTTTTAAGACGTCCTGATACGCGTGGGCAACCATGTTTAAGGCACTTGTTGCTCCTCTGGTAAAGACGATTTCTTCAGGATCTGCACCAATGAAATCTCCAACCGTGACCCTTGCATCCTCAAAAAGCTTAGTGGCTTCATAAGCTAGGCTATAAGCTCCGCGATGTACGTTGACACCTAAGGATGTATAGTATCCATCAACACCATCAATTGCACGTCTTACCTTTAGTGCAGATGCTGCTGAGTCTAGATAGACAAGATTCGGTTGTTTCTGAAAGACTGGAAAGTCCTTCTTAATTTCATGAATATCAATCATATACGTAAGTTCACCAAATTCATGAATCTCTCTTTGAGAGGTTCATCATCAATTTCGTCAATCACAGGTTGTAAAAATCCATTTATAATTAATTTTTCTGATTCTTTTTTTGACAAACCTCTACTCATTAAATAATAGAGTTGATCTTCTTCAATTTTACCAATGGTTGCGCCGTGTCCAGCTTTAACATCAAATTCATCAATGAGTAAAATTGGATTCACTTCTACAATCGCTTGGTCTGAAGTGATGATACCTTTAAGTGTCTGGAAAGCATTCGCTTGTTTCATACCTTTTTCAATCTTTTCGACACCATT
>JAEWVV010000157.1 GCA_023458995.1 Bacillota bacterium | reverse complement strand
AAGAAATTAACAACATGAGAGAAGGCTCAAAAGCTCTATCGAATGAAAAAAGAAGTAAGAAGAATATCTTTCACATTTACTCACCAAAAACAAAAAACAAAATAAAGAAACTATCAGCACAATCAAGAAATAAGGATGGCTACAATATAGAGGTTGGCTGTATTGATGAAGTACATGAAATGACGGATTCAAAAGTCTATGATGCCATAAAACAAAGTCAATCAACTAAAGAAGAACCTTTAATATTTATCATTACAACTGAAGGTAATACAGTAGGTGGTTTCTTAGATACTAAACTTGATTATGTTAGAAAGATGATCAAAGGCGAGATCAATGATGAACGTGTGCTTCCCTGGCTGTATACTCAAGACTCAATTAATGAAATATATGAAGATAAGAGTACATGGCAAAAAAGTAATCCAAGCATCGGAACGGTTAAGACATATTCTTATCTGGACGACTTGATGAACAAATCCAGGCATGACTTAGCAACAAGGGTTACGATGCTTTGTAAGGACTTTAACGTCAAGCAATTAGAACAAGGATCATGGTTAACTTATAATGATCTAAATAATGAAGTAACCTATGATATCAATGAGCTAAGAAATAGTTACGCCATTGGAGGTGTGGACTTATCATCAACCACCGATCTTACAGTTGCACTCTTGCTCTTAATCAAAGATGGTAAGAAGTATGTTATTCTACAATTTTTTATGCCAAGTGAAGTTATTAAACGCAGAAAAGAAGAAGATAACGTGCCATACGATATCTGGGTTCAACGAGGTTTGATTACAGTAACTGAAGGTAATCAAAATGACTTCACACTTGTAACACAGTGGTTTCTAACGATGATACGAACCTATGAGATTAGACCTTTATGGGTAGGTTATGACCCCTGGAATAGTCAGTACTGGACTAAAGAAATGGAAGACTTAGGCTTTGAAATGGAAAAGGTCAGACAAGGTATCTACTCCTTATCAGAACCAATGAAACAATTAGAAGCAGATTTAAAAAATGGTAATGTGATATACAATAATAATCCTATAATGAAATGGAATCTAGCAAACACACAAGCGAAGATTGATATTAATGGTAACATTCAACCATCAAAGCTTGGAAGTAAGTATAAAAGGATTGATGGAGCTGTAGCACTTATCATTGCTTATGCAGTGTTGAATAGATACAAGATAGAGTATGAAAACATGGTATAAAAAAAATCGGAAATATATCCGACTTTTAAGTTAATATTGGTGATGGCGTGAGGATTCGAACCTCAAAGGCGATTGTGACTGCCTCATAACTTCGATTGTTGACTTGATATACTTAGAGTTCGTGGGCACCATCACAAAAGCCTTCCACCATACCTTGAATTTCGACATAATATCCTCTCCTTTAACCTTGAACTTAATAGTTAAACAAAACTGAATTGGCAACGCGATTTTCAAAAACTCCAAGCATACAACATTAAACAAATTACCCATTACAAGAACAACCATTTTTATTATACCAGTTTTATGAAAATAATGAAATGGGTCATAGGAGGTCACAATGGCCATATTTAAACGAAAGAAAAAACAGGGCTCAGCTGAGTCCTTTAAATTTGTAAATGAAATTAATCTACCACTTACAAGCTTTGGAAATAACATCTCAAAATCAGATGTTGTAAAAATTGCGATTGATCGGATAGCAAGTCAGTGTGCAAAACTAAAACCAAGATATATAAAGAAAGCGAATGATAAGACAGTTACGGAGAAATCTGGCAAACTGTCTTTTATTTTAAAGCACCAACCAAATGAGGTCATGACTCCTTACCAATTTACTTATATGGTGATTACGACACTACTCATGAACGACAATGCATTTATCTATCCAATGTTTGATGGTGCAACCGGTGAAATTAAAGCTCTTTATCCGCTTAAACCATCCATTGTTGAACCAATCATAGATTCAGGTGGTAGTTACTATTTAAAGTTCAGCTTTGATAGAGAAGAATCTTTCACGATTCCATATGAAAATGTCATTCACATTAAAAGGTTTTATCATACGAATCAGATCTTTGGTGGATCAAGTTCAAAAGGAGACCAAGAAGCACTCTTAAAGACAATACAAATCAATGAGAATGTGCTTCAAGGTATCGATAATGCTCTTAAAAGTTCCATGCAGATTAAGGGACTTCTCAAAATGAGCGCCATGTTAAGTGAAACAGATAAGAAAAAACAACTTGATTCATTTAACGAGATACTCAAAGAGTCCATTAAAAATAAGGGCAGTTCGATTATTCCGGTGGATTTGAAAGGTGATTATGTACCTTTAACAACAGATCCAAAGCTAATAGATAAGGACACCTTAGAGTTTTTACAATCAAAAATCCTAGATTACTTTGGTGTATCAGTTCCAATCTTTCATTCCAAATATACAGAAGATGAGTTCAACTCATTTTATGAACAAACCATCGAGCCTTTAGCCATTCAAATGTCTGAGGCTTTTTCTTTAGGCTTGCTTACTCAAAATGAAATCATGCGTGGTGAAGAGATTATCTTTTACAGTGAAAGACTTCAATACGCATCCTGGAACACAAAGGTTACAGCGATTGAAAAGCTCATGGGGTTAGGCATTATGTCACTGAATGAATCAAGAGGGTTGTTAGGACTTGAACCAGTAGAAAACGGTGATAGAAGATTACAATCACTCAATTACGTCGATGCTACTAAGGCAAACGAATATCAAGTAGGGAAGGATGATTTAAATGAAGGTAACAATAAACGGTAAGGTTTCAAAAGAGGTATTAAATACGGTCTTAGAAGAACAGAAAGTCAAGATTAATACAATCGAAACCTTTTGTAAGACACACAAAATTAGTGAGTTCTCATACAAAGACAATGAGCTTGAATACGTGTATGAAAAACAATCAACAAAACCTAAGGAGGTTGAAAAACGATGAAGAAAGAAACTAGAATAGCAGAAGTTAGGCTAGAAGAAACTGATGACAAGATGATCTTAGAAGGCTATGCGATCGTTTATGATGAGCCAACTTTAATCGGTGATGAATCCTATGGGTTTATCGAAAGTATTAGTAGAAGTGCAATTACTGATGCAGCAATCAAAGATGTGCCAATGAAGTATAACCACATGGACTCATTTTTAATCATTGCTCGAACTAAAAACGGTTCGCTTACTTTAACAAGTGATGATGTCGGATTAAAGGTTAGAGCAGAGTTACTTGATACACAAAGCAATCAAGATATTTTTAAGATGGTCAAATCAGGCTTATTGGATAAGATGAGCTTTGCATTTGTTGTAAGTGAGCAGGAATGGAATCGTGATGGTGATATTCCAAAAAGAACTATCAGAAAGATTGAACGTTTATATGATGTTTCAATCGTTGACACACCCGCTTATGATAAGACTTCAATTTATGCTCGTTCTTTAGAGGCTATGGATTTAGAACTAAAGACTATGGATTTAGTAGAGAAAAATATGAAGTCTAAGCTTATAAGAAGAAAACTAAATTTGAAAATAAAAATAGGAGAATAAGAAGATGAATTTAGAAAAAAGAAGTAATGAAATTAAAGCACGCATCACTGAAATCAAAGGTTTGATTGGTGCGGAAGTAACACTTGAAGTGTTAGAACAATTGGAAGCTGAAGTGGATGAATTGAATAAAGAGAAGGACACGATTGAAAGAAAACTTGCTATTCAAAACAAGACGAAAATCAATCCAGTCGTAATTGAACGATCTAATCAAGTAGATAAAGATCAATTAGAAACTCGTGGTAAGAACTTAAGAGAAAGCAGAGTCATTCAAGTTTCAAGCGAAGAGATTCTATTACCTGAACACATTGCTGATGGCATTGCACCACATCCATTCGCACAAGTATCTGCATTAGTGGATAAGGTAAAAGTTGTGAACTTAAATGGTGGGGAAACCTACAAGAAATCTTTTGTTAAAGGTAGCGGTATTGCTGGTTTAACTGGAGAGGGTGAGCCTTATTCAGAAACAGAACCTGAGTATGGTTATTTAACAATCACTAAGGTTAAGGTGACTGCTTATACAGAAATCACTGAAGAGTTAGAAAAACTACCTAACTTACCATATCAAGCTGAGGTCTTAAAGAACATTAATCTATCCCTTAAAAAGAAGATTAGTGAACAAATCCTAAGAGGTCCAGGTACATCAAACACATTCACAGGCATCTTTAGTGATAAGGCAATCGCTCTATCTGATACTGCTGATTTAGAAATCACCTCAATTACCGATTCAACCTTAGATGATATCATCTTTGCCTATGGTGGTGATGAAGAAGTCGAAGGTGGAGCATACTTAATCCTTAACAAGAATGATTTAAGAGCATTTGCTGGCTTACGTACTGCAGAAGGTAGAAAAGTCCACACGATTGACTACATCAACAACACGATTGATGGTATTCCATATATCATTAATTCTCATTGTAAGGCTATATCAGATACAAACACTGCAGTTGGAGAATATGGTCTGGCATATGGTTCCTTACTCAATTATGAAGTGCCTGTTTTCTCACCTGTTGAGATTAGCAAGTCTAATGATTACAAGTTTAAAGATGGCATCATTTGCTACAAAGCGTCCGTATTTACAGGCGGTAACGTTGTAGGATATAAAGGCTTCCTAAGAGTTAAAAAGAAAGCCTAAGTACCGATAGAATAGAGGTTAGAATATGGGACTACTTGAAACAGTAAAGAAATCATTATTAATTCCTATCAGTGAAACCTATGCTGACGATGAATTAAATAATCATATCAGTGCATGTAAAAACTTACTCGTATCGACAGGGATTACACCAGCAGTTGTCGAGAGCCATCCATTAGCTCATTCGCTAGTGGTTATTTACTGCAAGACCTTCTTTGGGTTTAAAGCAGATGGGTCTGTTAAAGATTTACCAAAGAGTTTTGACATGCTCTTGAATCAATTAGCATTATCAAGTGGTGATTATCATGTTTCCGAGTAGTCCTAATATTCGACTGACTTTATTAAAGATCACATTAGCTAAAGATGAGATCGGCAATCAAGGTTATGGTTTCGTTTCAAAAAAAGAAGTTATAGGCATATCTAAGTCTGTGACATCTAAAGAGTACTATGAGAGTAAAAAGAATGAATACAAAGTAGACGTGGCTCTGAAGATTCAAAGTTTCTTATATGATGGCAGCAAGTATGCAGTTATTGATAGTTTGATTTATCAAATTGAAAGAACATATTTACAAGGGCAATTTTTAGAACTTTACTTGATGGAAACGAAAATAAAGGTAAGTGATATTCATGGCTACATTGAATAATTTTATTGATGAAATTAATAATGAAATATCAGAATATACTGAACTAGTCAAAAGAGAACTTGAACAGAAACTAGATGAAACAGCAACTTTAATACTAGAGTATGTTATCTCAAATACACCAAGAAGTGGTAGAAAAGGTGCGATGGCAGATGAATTTATAAAGACAGACATTGGTGAAGGTCACACTAAAACCATTGTTATCCATGCGAAAGAAAAAGGTAGATTGGTTCATTTGATTGAATTTGGTTTTCAACATAAGAGTGGTAAGTATGTCGCTGCAAGACCTTTCATGAGACCTGCATTTGACTACTTTACACCTAAAATGCTGGATGATATCAGGAGGATTATACGTGGGAACTAAAGAAAGATTAACATACGTTTATGGACTTCTTAATGGCGTACTACCTGGTAATGTTCATTATGCTCTTTATGTAACTGATAATGCTGAACCACCTTTTATTGTCTACCAAGAATTGAATAAAAGTCCAAAGGTCTATGCGGATGATTCGTATTTAATTAAGCAAGTTACGATTCAAATAACGCTTGTTACCAAAACAAAAGACACAACGATTGAATCGAGTTTAGAAG
>JAEWVV010000156.1 GCA_023458995.1 Bacillota bacterium | reverse complement strand
GGACGTGCATCATCCGATATTAAGAGAACACTTAAAGCACTGAACCTTCCTTTTTCATTTGTAAAAAGAATCTGTGCTGCTTCGTATGAAGCAGAAATCAATGTTGTTATTCATTCAGTAGGTGGATATGCAACTTTTGATTTACGTGATGATATGGTTATTTTAGATTTCTATGACGATGGTCCTGGAATACCCGATATCGAACTTGCAATGTCAGAAGGTTTTTCAACCGCTAATGAATTAGATCATGCCAACGGGTTTGGTGCAGGTATGGGTTTACCGAATATGAAAAGATCGGCAGATCACATTCAAATAGAATCCGATCACTATGGAACACATATTCATCTCCTTTTTTACCGAGGTGAACAAAAATGATTGCAAAAGATATCCTAACACACGACTATCAAGTGATGAGTCATTCACATACAATAAATAACACTTTCAAAGGGGTTTATGCAACAGATTTATTATCTCAAGCGATTAAAAGTGCAACGGAGCATGTTGCATTTATAACATTGATTTCACATGATACGACGGTTGCACTTGCTATGATGTTAGACTTGCCAGTCATTATCATTACTGAAGGTAAAAAAGTGATGCAGTCGATGATTGAAAAATGTAATGAAGAAAACATTTGTTTAATTCAAACATCTCTTAAAACCCATGAGGTAATCATCGATTTTGTGAAACGAGGCCTCATATGATTTATTATTATGATCTACACATCCATTCTGTATTATCACCAGATGCTGATGTACTGATGACACCTAATAATATTTTTAATATGGCTTACCTGAAAAGATTAGATATTATTTCTGTTACCGACCACAACTCATGTAAGCAACTTCAAATGATGGATGAGTTATCCAAGAGTTATGATCTTTTATTTATACCAGGAATTGAACTTTCTTTAAAAGAAGATTTTCACGTTTTAATCTATTTTAAACACGTTAATGACGCTAATAAGTTCGATCATTTGATCGATCAGTGGCGGGATAAGACAAGATATGATGATGATCTTGTTCATGGTCAAAGTATTACTGATATCAATGATGAAGTTATAGATTATTACCCCTATGACTTATCAAAAAATCTTTCTCTATCTCTAAATGATTTACATCAGTTACTTAAACCATTTCATCATATCTTGGTCTTCGCCCATGTTAATCGAACAAAACATAGCGGTATAGATTATCTTGGTAAAACTCATGTAGATGCTATAGAATTATCCAAACAAGCAAAAGATAGTTTTATACATGATCACAAACTAGATAAATACAAAATACTTTATAATTCAGATGCTCATGAAATCGTTGATATTAACGAGAAAATAGATAAAAATAAACTGGAATTAGAAAGCCTTACAATCGACGCTTTCTTCAACTTTTTCAAACATGGATAACTTAGCTGAATACCTACTGGATTTAACCCAAAATGCGATTGCTGCAAAAGCAAGTTTAATAGAACTTACCATCATTGATAGCGAGAAACTAACAGTTATGCTTAAAGACAATGGTATCGGTATGGATGAAGAAACGATTATGAAAGCAACATCACCCTATTTTACGACACGTAAAACGAGAAAAGTAGGCCTAGGATTACCGATGATCAAACTCTTAAGTGAACAGACAGAAGGCACTTTTGAACTTACATCAACACCACTTAAAGGGACATACCTAAAAGTCGTCTTTGATCATTATCATATCGATATGCCTATGCTAGGTGATTTAGGTGAAATGGTGATGCTTATTTCAATCCATCAGGATGTTCATGAATTCATCTTCACATACCAATGTCATGATAATTCATATCAATACCGATTATCTGAAATGAAAGATATGCTAGGAACGACTTTATTTGATAGTAATATCATAAATTACATAAAAGATTATATCAATCGAGAAATAACGAAAGTGAGAGGGACCAAATGAAATCATTAGAAGACCTTCAAAAATTAAGAGATGAAGCACTTAAGAAAATGAACGTGCGCTACATCAAAGGTGGATTTCGTATCCAAGTTGGCATGGGAACATGTGGCATTGCATCTGGTGCAAAAAACGTATTACAAGGTTTCATTAAAGAATTATCAGAACGAAACATGACAAATGTCGTTGTTACTCAAGTGGGATGCATGGGCGAATGTGCGTATGAGCCCATGGCTGAAGTGATTGATGAAAATGGACAGTCCTTTGTTTACTGTAGCATTAATGACCGCATCATCACAGAAATTATTGAATCACATCTCATCAATCATCAACCGATTGAAAAATACTTACTCACCAGTCGGAAAGGTTAGGTGTAAACATGCTCGAACGCTCACAAGTACTCATCTGTGGTGGCACAGGATGCATGAGTTCAAAATCTAAAGAAATTAAAGATACATTTGAAAATGTTTTACTCAATATGAACATGAAAGACGAAGTCGGTCTTGTTCTTACGGGTTGTTTTGGTTTATGTGAAAAAGGACCTGTTGTCATTGTTTATCCTGATGAAACATTTTATACACATGTCACGATTGACGATGTTGAAGTGATCTGCCAAGAACATTTGCTCAAAGGTCGTCCAGTTGAAAGACTTATGGTTAAAGATCCAATCGATAAGAAGAAGATCAAAAATATGAGTCAACTCAAGTTTTATTCGAAACAAAGACGTATCGCACTTAGAAATTGTGGAAATATTAATCCGCTCGATATCAATGAATACATCGCTAAAGATGGATACATGGCACTTGGAAAAGTGTTAACACAAATGACACCTCAAGAAGTCATTGATGAAATGATTAAATCAGGATTAAGAGGTAGAGGCGGTGGTGGATTTTCCACAGGAAAAAAATGGCAGTTTGCACGTAACTCAGTTTCCGATAAAAAATATGTCATTTGTAATGCTGATGAAGGTGACCCAGGTGCTTTCATGGACCGTGCTGTTTTAGAAGGTGACCCACATTCAATCTTAGAAGCAATGGCGATTTGTGGATATGCCATTGGTGCTGACCAAGGTTATATCTACGTAAGAGCAGAATATCCAGTTGCTGTAGAACGTTTAAAAATTGCAATCAATCAAGCAAGATCTTATAACTTATTGGGTAATCATCTATTTAATACAGATTTTAGTTTTGATATCGATATTAGACTTGGTGCTGGTGCCTTTGTGTGCGGAGAAGAAACAGCTTTAATCGCATCCGTTGAAGGTTTCAGAGGTATGCCACGTCTCAAACCTCCATTTCCAGCAGTTAAAGGTTTATGGGGTATGCCAACCAACGTCAATAACGTTGAAACATTTGCTAACGTTCCTGTCATCTACTTAAAAGGAGCGGACTGGTTTAAATCGATTGGTACAGAAAAATCAAGTGGAACCAAAGTATTTGCTTTAGGTGGAAAGATTGTTAATACAGGTTTAGTTGAAGTTCCAATGGGTACAACACTTAGAGAAGTTATTTATGATATCGGTGGTGGTATACCAAATAAACGTAAATTTAAAGC